>JALOOK010000018.1 GCA_025454445.1 Oscillatoria sp. Prado101
TTCTTATCTTCAGGAGCTACAGCCTAGAAGAAATGAGGGAAAAAATCTTTACCGACAAATACCTCCTGACTTCCAGTGAGCTGAACGTCCTCAACCTGATTCTCTCCAAAGAAAAGTAGAAAAGTAGGGTGGGGAACGCGAAGCGTAACCCACCCCCTAAAGAAAAGTAGGGTGGGGAACGCGACAGCGTAACCCACCCCCCTAAAGAAAAGTAGGGTGGGGAACGCGACAGCGTAACCCACCCCACTCAGCTACTCAGCTTAAATTTGACCGCAGCGCTGATTGGCGGATACAGCTTCCTGCATCTTTTTGGGATAGGGCAGATTGAGATTATTCATTAGCTCGATGAACTGGCTGCGATTGCGCCCCGCCAACCGGGAATTCCAGCACTTTTCTTCCCCAATAGTAGACACTGTTCGCCCCTGATAATCGTGACAGGGATACACCAAAGTGTCATCCGGTAACGTGAATAACTTCTGCGTTACCGCATCATACAGCACACCGGCATTGCCATTCTGAAAGTCAGTACGACCGCAACCCCGGATCAGCAGCGCATCGCCGGTTAACAGGTAAATGCCGTCGATAAGATAAGCATTATGGCTGTCAGTATGACCCGGAGTGGCAATAGCGCGGATCTGTACGCTTCCCAGTTGCAAAATCTTCCCATCCGCCAGATAGTCATCCGCACAAGTCACCTCAGTATTTTCCGGCAAAATAGCCAGACAGCCCGTAAGTGTCCTCAGCTTGTCTGTGCCGGTGATGTGGTCGGCATGGATGTGGGTTTCCAGGCAATAGTGCAGAGTTAGATCCAACTCTCGCAATAGCTGGAGATCGCGTTCCACTTGTTCCAACACAGAATCGACTAGGATGGCTGCTTTGGTTGAGCAATCGGCAATCAGGTAAGTGTAGGTACTCGATTCTTTATCGAAAAGTTGACGCAATAGCATAGTAGATTTATGCAACGCAAACGATAGATTTCCAGTACAGCAATCCCCCGCAACAGGTGTATCGGGTTTGGGACTGAGGGATTTCAGCAGCTCCTGCGCAAGAGTTGCAGCCTGAACCCGAATTTCGGGAACGGCTGTAGTTTCCCAAAGATTGCCCTTGCGGGGTGTCCCCAAAGTATACAGCAGTTCCGATACCTTTCCGTCTGCATCGATTAGAGCACCGTTTGGGGCTGTGTCAATTCCGATTGACAGCTCGTTGAAGCGGATCAGCTTTTGTTCTTGCAAGCTGGCGAGCAACGGGTGCTGCAATTTGCGATAGTTAGAGTTTGAGCCGGTGCAGTTCAGAATCCGGCTGACCAACAGCACTTTCTCTGTCTGCGTCCCCCGTTCCAGAATCGTCACAGCCACCCGATTTTCCAACTCGCGACAGCTTTGAATCCGACCGGCATAAGGGTTCAGTTGACCGGACTGCACTGTCGCATCCAGCAGCAGCGCTATTTCTTCAGCAATGCGATGCCGGCATACTTCCCAGTAAGCCTTGACGTGGCGCAAAAATCGCTTTTGTTCCTGCAGTGGAAGCGCTTGCCAAACTTGTTGAGTCACTGGGCGGAGCGCGTCGATTACCGCACGCCAGTCGTGCCCTTGCGCCACCGCCGCTCGCACTTCTCGGCGCACCAGATGAAGGATTTCTCGCGAAGTTTTTGGTGCGGAATATGCGTTAATAAATGCCGGATAAGGACTTGTTTTCTTGTGACCGGCAGGCATCAAACCGTGACGCGAGACGGCATATATTTTTCCCTGAAATCCTTTTTGGTGCAAGGCAGCGACCGCATCGGCCATCGTCAAGCCGGTGCCCACCACCAAAATAGAATCGTCTGGATTCAGACCGGCAACCGCATCAGCTTCCCAGCCATCTCTCACATAGCGAGCGCAGTTCTCCAGACCGGCAAGCGGTTCAGGCAGGGATGCTGGGAAATTTCCCAGCGCTAGCACAGCCTTTTGAACGCACAAACACTCACCGCTGCTAAGATAAACCCTGATGTCGGTTCCTGTCGTTTCCAGGGCAACCGCTTCACCCACAATCCGCTGCAACCGCACACCAGCTTGAGCGTTTGTTTCCGCTTCCTTCAGCAGTGCCCGCACGTAATCCCCATAAACCTGGCGCGGGACGAAAGAGGATGCTGTACTTTCAGCATACCCGTTGCTTTGCAACCAGTTCAGGAAGTGAGCCGGTTCGTCCGCAAACGCACTCATCTTCCCCGCCGGCACGTTAAGCAAATGGCAGGATATTTCCGTCCCGTAAGCCACTCCTCTGCCTACTTCCGGACTCCGCTCAATCAACTTAATCCCCACCGGCACGGTTGCATTCCGCAAAAGATTTGCTGCAACCAGACAACCGCTAAAGCCGCCTCCAATGATAGCAATATCACCCGGAGGAATCGTCATGTTTTTGCCGCCGTCGTTCATATATCTTTCCTTAGAAAGCGCTACATCGATTTTTTCGTTTCCGTCTTTCCTCTCCCTTTCCCCGTGCGATTTGTAGACTCACCAGAAGAATCGATAATAAGACCTGTTTCTTGCCGCCGTTAGCCCAGTTAGTAAATTAAAACGAAAGCAACGCACGTGAAAACCCAGGAATTGAACGATCCAATCCCCACATAGAAAGAGCGAGTATTTTAAACTTGCAAAAGTTAACAGACTTATTTCCTAGTTCCTAGGCTCCCTTACGGGAAGCCTGCTGCTACAGCCTAGGAACGAGAATCTGGAGGCGCAGCCTCGAATTGAAAATTGTGCGAGGTGTCTGTTTTATCCAATCCCCCCCCCTCAAACCGAGTCGAGAACCATTTGTAAGTCAGCGAACCGGCAATCATCGCGATTACAAACAACACGGGATTCCAGATGCCCAGCACCAGCGCCGTGAGGGCCGGTCCGGGGCAGTAGCCAGCAATTCCCCAACCGGCACCGAAAATAACCGCACCCAAAATCAATTTTCTGTCGATGGTTTTCCGAGCCGGCAATTCAAACTTTTCCGCATAAAATGGGTGCGGGAGACGCAACACGAAACGGAACGCAATCACCGTCACCCCAACCGCCCCGCCCAGCACAAACAGCAGCGTCGGGTCCCAAGCGCCGGTGACATCCAAGAAACCGAGAACCCGCTCGCGGTCAATCATCTGGGAAAAACCCAAACCCAGACCAAACAGCACACCAGAAATCAAAGCTACCAGATTTTGTTTCATATTTTCACCCTTAAATATTGTTGCTGAGAAACCCGGTTTCTTAAAGAAACCGGGTTTCTGGGGCTCACTTCATCCAACTGAACACCGCTATATTCTCGCCTCTGGCTCTTTCTCATGTTGACAAAAAAAGCACATGGCGAGTCACGAAAACCGTGACGATCGCAGTGCCCAAAAAAGTGAGAACAGCCACCAGCGAGCGAAGCGAAAGTCTGCCCAGCCCACACACCCCATGTCCGCTGGTGCAGCCGTTGCCCATGCGCGTCCCGAAACCAACCAGAAAGCCGCCGGCAATCATCGCCCAAGGAGCGAACTTAGATGCCGGTGTCGGAGAGGGCGCGAGGACATATTCATAGAGTGCGCCCCCCGCCAGCAGTCCGCCCAGAAAAAGCCAGCGCCAGACAACGCCTGACGCTAAATTGAGGGCGCTGTTGAGCGTGCCACTAATCCCAGCAATCCGACCGTTGAATGCCAGCAGGACAGTCGCACTCGTGCCGATCAGCAAACCGCCCAGCAAGCCGGTCTCCCAGTTAAACTCTATCATTTGAACCCTCTGGAATCCCTAAATTCCAGCCCCATCGAGAAAGTCTTCAATCACCCCATTAGAATAGCACTTTTCGCTCTCCGTTTTTTCGCTAACCACCTGCACCGGGGGCGCATTGAATCCAGCTTGCAACTGGACAACCTGTTTCTCAAGCTCCTTGACCCGTTCAAATAAAGCGCGAATCACCTCAGCTTCCACATCCCGCAGGTTGTTATGCTCCAGAGCATCAGCCCTCAACCCATTCAGACGAGTGATGCGCCCCGGAACCCCCACCACCGTACTGTTGCTCGGCACATCCCGCAGCACAACCGACCCCGCACCGATGCGAACGTTATCGCTAATCTTAATATTGCCCAGTACCTTCGCCCCCGCTCCCACAACGACATTATTCCCCAGCGTCGGATGGCGCTTGCCCTTTTCCTTTCCCGTCCCCCCCAGAGTCGCTCCCTGATAAATTAGCACATAGTCGCCGACAATAGCAGTCTCGCCGATCACCACTCCCATCCCGTGGTCGATAAACACCCCTTTGCCAATTTTAGCACCCGGGTGAATCTCAATACCCGTGAATAACCGGCTCAAGAAAGACAGGAAACGAGGCAGAAAAGGAATGCCCATACCGTGCAGCAAGTGCGCTACACGATGGCACCACAGAGCGTGCAATCCCGGGTAGCAAAACAGCACCTCCAGCCAGTTGCGGGCAGCTGGATCGCGCTGATAAATCGTTTGCCAATCAGCGATTAAAACACCGATAGGGTTAGCTTTGACTGGGCGAAAACTCTCTCCTCGGGAGGAGGCGTCAGGATACTTGGCTGTCTGGCTGTTTTGGGCTACTTCTGTCGGGTTTTGAGCGTTTTCGATCAGCACGTTTCGATTACCTCCAGTAAATCCGTCCACTTACCTTACTTACTAATGCTCCCTTGGAGCTTGCCCTGCCTTGAGGAAAAGCGGGACAATATCGTGTCCGTTCGTTCCCGATTTTCTATATCTGTAGGGGCGGGTTCGCCCGAAATATGTGTGACACAGAGAAGGGTTCTAATAAACCCGCCCCTCCCATAAAACAGCGCTACGAGCGGACTCGAACAGTAGGCCGGCATAATTAAGCCTAACATGGGTCTTCCCAGAAACCTGGTTTCTTGATGTTCTCTTTATTTCTGCTAACAAAGCTCCGAGGCAGCAGCTCCCCCTCTCCCCTTGTGGGCTACTGCTTATACACAAATCCCTCTGATCCCAATTTTCCATGAAGTTGGAAGAACCTCTTTCTCCCCCCTCTCCCCCTTGTGGGAGAGGGGGGTTGGGGGGGGTGAGGGGCTTTTCCTGTGGTCACATAGCCAAGATGTGTATAAACGGCAGCCCCTTGTGGGAGAGGGGTTGGGGGGGTGAGGGGACATTTATCATGTCCCCTTGTGCGGACAATTCCAGCTAACGGAAGCGAATAGTCCGCAGGACTTCTACTAGGGTGTCGATTTCCTGACAAGTGTTGTAAAAAGCCAGCGAAGGACGAACCGTACCCGTCAGATTATACCGCTGCATCGTCGGTTGAGCGCAGTGATGACCGGCACGCACCGCAATCCCTTCTCGGGCGAGGCGCTGCCCAACTTGTTCCACAGGGATGTCATCCAAAATAAACGACACCACGCTTACTTTGTGAGGTGCAGTACCAATTAGACGCAACCCCGGAATCTGCGCGAGGCGTTTTATTGCATACTCGGTGAGTTGGTGCTCGTACCGTTCGATATTGCTCATCCCCAGGCGCGTGATATAGTCGATCGCCGCACCCAGTCCAACCGCATCAGCAATATTGGGCGTTCCCGCTTCAAATTTTGCCGGTGGTTCGCTGTAAATAGTTCTCTCGAACGTCACATGGCGAATCATGCTTCCGCCACCCTGCCAAGGAGGCATATCCTCCAGGATTTCCCGTTTGGCGTACAGGACACCAATTCCCGTAGGCGCAAAGAGTTTGTGACCAGAAAAGGTGTAAAAATCGCAGCCGATCTCTTGAACATTAACCGGCATGTGAGAAACCGCCTGAGCCCCGTCAACCAGGACAACTGCGCCGTGCCGGTGGGCTATTTCCGTCATTTCCCGCACCGGCACAATTGTTCCGAGAGCGTTAGAAACCTGCGTGATGCCAACAAGGCGAGTGCGCGGACCCAAGAGTCGGGCGTATTCCTCTTGCATTATTTCGCCGCTATCGGTGACAGGAATAACCTTTAAAATTGCCCCCGTCTCTTGCGCCAGCATCTGCCACGGAACAATATTGGCGTGGTGTTCCAGCGTCGAGAGAACAATTTCATCTCCGGGCTGAATGTACTTGCGACCCCAGGTTTGCGCCACCAGATTAATCGCTTCTGTGGTTCCCCGCGCGAAGATAATTTCCGACGCCGAACTCGCACCCAGAAACCGCTGCACCTTTTCCCGCGCTCCCTCATAAGCATCCGTCGCCCGCGCCGCCAGAGTGTGAGCGCCCCGGTGAATGTTGGAGTTGTCTCGCTGGTAGAACAGCGACAGAGCATCGATAACGCTTTGCGGCTTTTGAGTTGTGGCGGCGTTATCCAGCCAAATCAGCGGTTTGCCGTTGACTTTCTGGTGCAAAATCGGAAAGTCTTTGCGGATGGCGCTGACATCAAAGATTGCCCCCGACTCTAACCCCAGGTTTTCCACCGCAGGGGGAGACAGGAAATAGAACGACGGCTGAGGTGTTTCCCGCACCGGCGAATGGCTCGCTTGCGCTCCCGCATCCGCGAAAGCCCTTTGCAAATCCGGCTCGCTGAGCGGGAAAATAGAAGTTGGCCTTGGAGGCGCGGGAATCGAATTGCCCGGAATTCCGCTGGGGGAAATCTGAGGAATCTGGGCGTACATCTGTTGTGCAACCTCTTTCAAAGCTTCCACATTCAAGGCATCGCTGGAAGCGGAAGTTGTTGGCAGCGCAACAGCCGTTTCGCGGGAATGTGATCCAGGTTCCAGCTGTGCGAATGCCTGAAACAGGTTTGCCTCCAGATTTGCGGTCAACATCTGCGACCGCAACTGTTTGGCCATTGCGGTCAATGCGTCCTCGCTGCCGGCTGATGCCGGTGCGGAGTGCCCAACTAAGTTCCCAACTAATGCCACCCCACTCATGCCAGAACTATTGATTTCAGACGGCGGAACAGTCCCGATAGTTTCCACTGCCGGCTGGGTGCCGGCTGGGGCTGCCACACCGCTGCCATTTGGCACAGCGGTATAAAACTGATTCGCGAGCGATTCTACAGACAGCGGGTCAAAGATCGCACTGTCGCCGGTGGGAGGTAATGGCACATCTTGAGGCGGGTGATGTCCGTTTTTACCGTTATGCGCTGGCATATTGATAGTCATAGTAGTATCCCACCTCCACGTTTTCCAGCACGGCTAGAGCATCATCGGTTAAGACAGCGCAGGAGAAGTACAGCGTCATCAAATAAGACGCCACCGCCTGGGTGTTGATGCCCATGAACCGCACGGAAAGGCTGGGCATTTGTTCTCCGGGAATGCCCACTTTATGCAAGCCGACAACGCCTTGTTCTTTTTCACCGGCACGCACGAGCAGGATATTCGTCTTGCCAGGACCATAGGGGTTGCCGGTGCGGTTTTGCACATCCAATTTATCGCAGGGCACAAGTGGCACGCCGCGCCAAGTTATGAAAGGAGATCCGAAAATATTGACGGTTGCCGGTGGAACGCCCCGGCGCGTGCATTCGCGTCCGAAAGCTGCAATCGCCCGTGGGTGAGCCAGGAAGAAAGCCGGTTGTTTCCACACGCGAGCCAGCATTTCATCTAAATCGTCGGGAGTCGGCGCACCGTAGCGGGGCTGAACGCGCATTGAGGGCGCGGCGGCGTTGAGCAAGCCAAAAGCAGGGTTGTTAATAATTTCCCATTCTTGCTGCTCTTTCATGCCTTCTACTGTCAGGCGAAGCTGTTCGCGCAACTGGTCGATCGGCTCGTTGTAAATGTCGGTGACGCGGGTGTGAACGCGCAAAATCGTTTGGACGAGACTCAGTTCGTACTCTTGCGGTTCGCTTTCGTAGTCCACAAACGAAGCAGGTAACTCAGTTTCGCCCTCGTAGTCAGCCGCGAGCGCGACTTTTTCTTCCCCGTACAGGTTGAGGAGCGTCTTTAACCGCATGCGATTTTCCACCGCCAGCCGCAAGTTTTCCAGCACTGTTGGGGACTGACTCACAACTTGGTCGAAGCAGCCTTTGGAAAGCGTCAGCAACCGGCAAGGGGTGAGGGTGCGAACAGTGGCGTCGCTGGGCATATCTTGATAGAGATCGACTTCGCCGAAGTAGTCTCCCGCACCCAGAACGGCAAGGCGCAAGGGTTGGCCTTGTTCGCCCCGCACTAACACTTCTAGTTTCCCTTGCGCGACGATATAGAATTTGTCGTCTTTTTGACCTTCCGCAACGATGGTTTCTCCCATCCCAAAAGACACGCTCTGGAAGCGGTTGGCGAGCACCGCTGCGTCAGAAATAGCGATATCTGACAGCATGGGTATTGTCCGCAGGTCTTCTGGAGCGACATTCGAGTAGCCGTTGCTGTTATTGACCCGAACTTTTGGACTTTGTTTGAGAACGACTTTGGTGCGGTTGACCCGGTACGTTCCCGATTGCACTTGAACCCAAGGCAAGAAGTGCAGCAGCCACCGGGGTGTAATCCCCGTCATTTGGGGGACGGTATTCGTCGTGACCGCTAGGTTGCGAGCAACTTGCGTGTCAATGCTTTGTTGCTGCCGGTTTAGATTTGTTGTGATTGTGACCATAGTAATTCAGCAATTCTTGCGCCGATAGTACAGGCAAAATAAAGCCTTCGTGCTTAGCTGGCGTGCTTCCTGAGCTAAGTCAGTTATTTGCTTACAGTTCCAAGGTTATACCCAGACCGGGAAATATCCTATAAAAAAAAACTGAAAAAAAAAAGTGATTTTTATTACAAGCAAATTCCCATAAGCACATGTCGTTTTTGTTGATTATTGAGTAGGCAGTGGGCCTTTGGCCGCATACTTTTGGCGAATTCAGGGCGGGGAGCTGTCGAGTGCGAGATAAATTGGGGAGCATCCCACTTTTGCATTATCAGCGGGGGAGCCTTTTGTACAGACGCGATAAATCCCCCTCCTTCGTGGAAAGAGGCGATTTATCGCGCAATGCTATATATATACGCGCCTGTTATGCTTGCGTCAAAGCCGTGCGCGTTTTAGCGCGGGTGGTTTGTACCGGCGCGATTTATCGAGTCCTGTGCTGCAGCTGGGACTTTTGCCTGATTCTGGACTGAACAGGTGCGCGTGCGGAGCGCACTATATAGAGTAGGGTGAGGAACACGACAGCGTAACCGGCACCACCCAGTACGGTGGGGAACGCCACAGCGCAACCGGCACCACCCCACAAACCGAGCGGGGTGGGGAACGCCACAGCGCCACCGCCACCCCCACCCAGTAGAGTGGGGAACGCCACAGCGCAACCGGCACCCCCCACCTAGCAACTGACCCAAAAACTCAACCCCCGCGCTGCGACTCCGAACTCAGCGGAGGCGTCACCGAACCGATCAAACCGCTAGCAGCGCCAAACAGATTAATCGGATTTTTCCCATCCGTAATCAGCACACTCTGAATTCCAAGACTTTGCAGGAGCCGCGCCTGCATTTCCGGACCCGCTTGAGCCATAGCTTTCAGCGTTTCCGGTCCAATCGCCGCAACTTTCTGGGCGAATTCCCCACTCGTAATTTCAGCCATCCGCTCAGCCTTGTCAATCTCCAGATTCACCAGCGCCTGCTGGTGAGCCAGCTCCGCCTCCTGACGCGCTCTCAGCTGCGCCAGATCCGCTTCAGCGCGAATCCGATCCGCCTCCGCTTCTTGCTGCGCCAGATTCACCGCCAGCTCCCCTTGAATCCGAGCCGCTTCCGCCTTCGCCCTCGCCTCCGCAATCGCCTGTCCCGTAGACTGAATCGCCGCATTTTCAGCCTGGAATTCCAGCAGCTTTTTCCGCTCTACCTCCGCCGCACCCTTATCCACAATTATCTGCCGTTCCAGCCGGGCTTTAGCCTCTTGCTCAATCCGCTCAGCATCGCGCTTCGCCGCCGCTTCTTGCGCGTCTGTAGTAATTTGAATCGCAATCTGAACCGACTTTTGCAGACTTTCCAAAGTCCGCTCATCCACCGGCTCCACCGACTGAATGTCAATGTTCGTAATCACCAAATTATTCGCCCGAAACCGAAATTCATCGCGAACATGACCTTCCGCGTCTTTTCCAAAAACAGCCTCACGAATAATCCGGGCAGAATTCCGGTGAAATTCATCAAAGGGCACCCCCGCCACAGCACCCCGCACCCGAGACGCAATCGCCTTGCAAGCATCCCCCACAAAATCCGGAACTTGAAACAATTTTGCAGCGGCTTGCTCATCCGCTCTATTCACATCAAAATACCAATTATAAGACAGCTGCATCTGCAGTCGGGCGTGATCTGACGTTTCCACAGTGAAAATATCCGTCATAAAATCAGGGCCCAGCAATACAGCCAGCGACTTAATCACATTCGGTCGCTTCGGCTTGCCCCCTGACAAACTCAGCACCGTAAATGCTTCATCAGGGCCCAGCATCACCAAATCCGGGCCAAATACAGTGCGGGCGCTCCTGTTCTTATAGTCGTGGATTTGCACCGCTGCATTTTGCGGGACATGAAAAACAACCCCCCTAGTTTTATCCCGTTTAGCGACAGGTCTCGAGGCAGCAGATTTTTGCCCAAGCTCCGAAACCCCTGTACTGTGACTCTGACTGCGCTCAGAAACCGGATCGATTTTTAGCGCCAGCAACTCCTCCACAACCGGCGGCAGCTCTTTCTCCCAAAGTTCCTCATACGGGCTGAGCATATACGCCTGGGGACCGCTCACCAGTCTGAGTTCACCCGTCTGAATATCCCGCACATAAATCCCTTCATTCTTATCCAGAGGAATCGCTTTGCGCCGCTCAACCACTTCCACTTCCACGCGGGGAATATAATCTCGCGGACCGGAAATCATCCACAAATCCCCCGGCTGGCGCTCCACCGCACCATCGCCCTCACCCTCACTGAAAGCTTCTTTAGCTCGGAGCAAAAGCGCTTCCCGCTCGCCGAGAACATAGACTTTTTGAATGCCCCCTTCCAGCGACTCGCCCGGGTGCAAGAAAAAAGACGCTCTCCCCTGGCGAACCTCTCGCTTTCCTAATTGCGGCTTACCATCCTCCCCAATTGGATCGACTACAATACACCACTCCCGATCGCCCAGAGTCGTAATCCCAACTTCTCCCACCACTTCTTCATACACGTCAGGAATTTGTATCTCTGCATCCGCGATTGTCACCAACCACTCATCGCCAGCTTTCCGCTGCCGGCCAAAAATATCAGTAAACGTGCGTTTCGCCCTCAAGTGCAGCGCTTTCCGCTCTGTCAGGACGTAAGCCTTAACAATGGCAACCACATCTTCATCAACACCGGGCAAATAGGCTCCCTCTTCTCTCACCAGCCACTCCTCACCCGCACGCCGCCGATTTCCCAGCCGGTCCGTGCAATTCTGCCGCGCCTGCAAGCGCAAAGCTTGGTTCGGCTTAATCACCGTAGCGGCGACAGTTTCCAGCACTTCCACTTCCACCCGGGGGAGATAAGTTCCCGGTCCTTCAAACAGCCACTCATCACCGGCTGTGCGGCTGATAGTTTGAGTCTCGGTTTCACCGTCAGCCGTCACCGCCACTGCATCCGAAAAATCCCGAATCGCTCTCAAACGAAGCGCTTGATTTGTCTCCACAACTTGCAAGCGCGTCACCTCTTGCTCCAGCGCTTCGCCCGGATACAGGGGAAAAGGATCTTGCGCGAAACGAATTTCCCGATCGCCGTACCGCAATTTAATTTGGCCGTGCTGATCTGCGACTGGCGTGCCCCGATCATCCCGGAGAACCGGATTGGCAACCGCACAGTAATGCCGGGGCGGCACAACTATCATCGGTGAGGGTTTCAAGACCAGGCGCTCGTGATCGCGAAGCGTAATTGTTTGCGGGCCAACCTCCAGCCTCGTGACGCCGGTGTTGTTGTCCAGAACGTGAATGTACTGCTGGGGTTTCAGGCGAATTACCCCACTCGCAGTTAGAGGAATTTCTGTAATATTCTCAGCCATTTGCTTACTTCTCTTCATTCCACACTTTTTACAGCCAGAGCATTTTCAACTCCCAGCTATCTAACTATGAACTTTTTTGCTCGCCTGAGAGTTGATCCATATCAGAGCCAGGAATGATATTAAACACACTATAATAGTGATTTGAATCACAGACAGATATCTTAGAGACTGTTTACCCTAGTTCCGGGGGCGGGCACGGTTCCCCGCCAGGAGCATCCCACTTTTGTATTCCCGCTGTTGGCGAATCAATGGCGGGTTAGACCCCCTGGTTTGCCAACGTTGAGGGCTTTCGCATTGGCGAATGAAGATATCGGGCGGGGCCGTAAAACTTCTCGCGCCAATGCTTCGCCCCTACAAAGTATCCTGTAGGGGCGAAGCATGAGCGCGAGGATCTTTGCAATCAGTGAAAGGATTACATCTGCTCATGCTTCGCCCTTACCCCTAGCGCTACCCACAGACAGCCTATAAAAAACCTACCCCAAAAGATAGGGTGTAAGGGCATCATAGTGGGGTAAAACCCCCCATTAATTCGCCAACAGCTTCTTTCTAATCGCCTAGGCCCACTTGCCAATGCAAAAACCGGATGCTCCCTCCCCGCCCCTACTGCCTGGGAAAGACTTCAGTCCCTAACCATAAGCGCTTTCGGGACTGAAGTCCCCACTACAAACTGATTTTTGCAACAAGCGCAGTACAAGGATATTTGAAACTTTTTTCACTCCTGAAAAACCCCCTCTTACTCCCCCTCCCCGCCTGCTGGGAGGGGGGTTCGGGGGTGAGGTTCATACCGAATTCATAGCGAAATTGTGCGACGCCCAATTTCCTTACCGGCATCCCAAAGACTCGCGAGTCTCCACTCCCGTTTTGGGATTGACACCCGCCGCTCTGGCGCAGAGTTTAATCAGTTGCTCCCGATCCAAAACCGCATCAGTGAAGTCAGCGCCGGTGATATCAGCCCCCTCAAACTTAGAGCGCTTGATAATCGCTTCCACCAAAATCGCATCCCTTAAATCAGCGCCAGTGAAATTAACCAAATAGGCTATTCCATTTGTAAAATCCGCGCCCTGCAGATTCGCCTTAATCAGTTGCGCACCGTTAAAAACCGCACCGCGCAAGTCAGCATTGCTAAAGTTAGCCAGCTCCAGATTAGCATTTCCAAACTCGGCCCCGATTAAAGTTTGGCCGGAAAAATCCTTTCCGATTTCCTCTAACTCGATTTGGCCCGCTCTGATGGAAGAAGAACTTGCCGCTTGTGCCTGCAGGGGGAAGACAAGAATAAAAATTGCCAGAGCAATGACCGCAAATCGCTGAAAATGCCTCATGTCCAATCGTTCCTAATCAAAAGCTTGCCAGTTTTTTTGGATTGCAGGTTAACTCTATCATATTTCTCTCCCCCCACGCCCCCAGACACCGGCACAGTAGGCACAGTGGGCACAGGCGAGACGCCTGTGCTACGCCTTGAATATTATTGCGCTTCCCCTGAAAGCAACCGCCGGCAAAACTCCAGCGCAACCGCCACCTGACTGGTTTGCTGCGGGTACTCAACAGCCGGTCGCTTGATCAGCACCACCGGCACCCCCAACTCAGCCGCAACCGCCCGCTTGACATCCTCTCCCCCCGCAGTTCCAGACGCCTTCGCCACCACCAGCGAAATTTGCCACTGTTTCCACAGCGCCCGTTCCAACTCAGCCGACACCGGCGGGCGCAGAGCCACCAGCCGGTCAGGCGTGAACCCCGCATCCAGAGCCGCTTGCAGCGCCGGCAGCGAAGGCAGAATCCGGGCGAACAGCGTACAGCGCTCTTGCCACGCGCGGAACAGCGGCAGAGGCCGGTAGCCCACAACCAGCAGCACCCGCTCTCCCGCCAGACACTCACCCACCAGCAGCGTCTCAAAACTGTCCACCTCTGTAAGGATTTGGGATGGGGGATAGTGGGTGCCGGGATTGGGGGATTTGGGGATTTGGGATGGCCAGTCGGAACTCACCGGCGGGCGTTCGTAGCGCAAATAAGGGATGTCACACTCCCTCGCCGCCGCCACCGCCAGCTTAGAAATCTCCACCGCATAGGGGTGGGAGGCGTCCAAAATCGCAACAATTCCCTGCTCTTGCAAAAACTGCCGGATTTGACCGGCATCCAGCCTCCCCACCCACACCCGCAGCACAGGAGCCGGTGGGTAGAGCCCCCTAGCCGCTTCCGTCGTCACCGAAATCGTGCAGGGCAACTGCGCCGCCACCATCGCACTGGCCAGCAGGGCACTTTCGCTCGTCCCGCCAATCAGCCAGACACGCCGATTGTTGGGCATGGGGCATGGGTAATTGAGCATTGGGCGTGGGGCATTCTTCTATTCTTGGCGTCCTTGGCGTCTTGGCGGTTTTATTACCATAACCTCTCCCATTTGTCAACCACCTAAACCCCTCAAAATCGGACTTTATAAAGCCCGAACAGCTCCCCGGGCTGACGCTTAACCACCTTAGCACCGGCAGCCTTAATCAGCTTTTCCCAAGCGGGCAAAGGTTCGAGGAACACCTCAGCGCCCATATAGGTTTCCAGGATGGCCCAGTTTTCCGCCAGGGGGGTATCTGGGTCGAGGACATCAAAAACGAACTCGCCTGCCGGTTTGAGGGCCAGCTTCACCTCAGCCATAACAGCAGCCCAGTAATCGAGAGGGAAATAGCAGCTAAAGCCGGTGGCGATGGCCATATCGAACTGAGCCGGCTCGCAGTGGAGCTGGTGAGCCGGTGCCAGTTCCACTCCTTTAAAGAGCTTGGAGTTGAGCTGGGGTCCGCGAGCGTTGAGGGTGTCCCGGGCCACGGAGCTGATTTCGTGACCGTAAAAGAAAGCGCCCCAGTCGCGCCAGGGATAGATGAGAAAGCTGGCACCGCAGCCGATATCCAAACAGCGCTGGTTTTTTTGGGGTTGGGCGATATCCCAGAAAGGGGAAGTTGTTTTAGATTGGAGAGTGCCGGCAGCCCAGTCGCGAAAGATGGGCATAGCCTCGACTTCGGAGGGCAGGTCGAAGGGCTCGCCGCCATACTGCCGGTTAAAGCGAGAGGCGACCTGGGCCACTGTTGACTGCCAGCGGTCGGAGGTGCCGGCAGCAAAGAGGTTGCCTAAAGGAGAATCGGGCTTTTTAGACATTAAGGCCCTAGCGCCCCTTGAGAGCTTTGGTAAAGTTCTTGCGATAGCTCTGGTTGGCCACCCACAGCACCGGCCACAGCACAGACAGCTTCAGCCGGTTGGGCAGGCTTCGCTCGAAGTTCGTCCGCTCAAACCCCTGCCAGAACTTCCACACACCGACTGCATAACCGACCAACAACGCCAAGAAGATTAATTTCATGATCGATTCTCGAAGCAACTGTTTCAATCCCGTTGCCGGGATTCAGGGCCAAAAATATTCTTTTCCTGCCGCCTGCTGAAATTATTATCGCATTGATATGGGCTTCTTTGCACAACCGGGACGCTGCGGTGCGGTCTGCCGGCCCACCGGCACGCAAAGGGGGCTGGCACTTGGGGGCGGGCGGGCGAATGCAACCCCTGTGGTGCAAAAGACAGCACTGCCAAGAGCAAAGGGCAGCCTTAATGCCCCCGCACTCCAAGGCGTTAAACACTCCTTAAGTTTATGGAAATATCATAGATTCAGTCTTATGCTGTGGATAGCTTTTGGCACACCGGCAAAATTCTCTTTCCCCATATGCTGCGTTCGTGCGGCTGGTGGCAGGAGCGATCTTCCAACCATATACTGCCAGCTTGTTTTAAGTAGATTTACTGATGGGCGGCAGCGGCAGCGGGGCTGAAAGCAACTCAGGCAAGGGCGCGTTTGAGGGCGTCGCACAGTAGAAGGATGATTTCAACTTTTTCCCTCATGGAAAACCCGCTCAAGCCTCCCCCTACCCGTAAACGGGGAGGGGGGTGGGGGGTGGGGTTCACCCCACGGGAGGTGCAGCGCCCATTGAAGCGGCATGCCACAAGACCGAGCATCATAGGAAACTAGAGTAGAGACAAGCCGAACGCGCCGGAATCCCTACGATGCAACCAAGCGTGCGAAAAGCCAAGGAGGACTTATGCGAGCAGTGCTGATGGCTGGAGGATCGGGGACGCGGCTCAGACCGCTGACTTGCGATCTGCCCAAACCGATGGTGCCGATTTTGAATCGACCCATTGCTGAGCACATCATCAATCTTCTCAGACGGCACCAGATTACAGAAATCATTGCCACGCTGCACTATCTGCCGGACGTGATGCGCGACTACTTCTCTGACGGCAGCGACTTCGGCGTGCAGATGACCTATGCGGTGGAGGAAGACCAGCCCCTGGGGACGGCAGGCTGCGTCAAAAATATTGCCGAACTGCTCGAGCAAACCTTTCTGGTGATTAGCGGAGACAGCATCACCGACTTTAATTTGAGCGCCGCCATTGCCTTTCACAAGCACAAGCGCTCCCTAGCGACGATTGTTTTGACGCACGTCCCGAATCCGATAGAATTCGGCGTCGTGATTACCGATAAAGATGGCCGCATTCGGCGGTTTTTGGAAAAGCCATCCACCAGCGAGATTTTTTCCGATACAGTCAACACCGGCATCTACATTTTAGAACCGGAAGTCCTGGACTACCTGCCAGAAAACAAAGAGTGTGACTTTTCCAAAGACCTGTTACCCCTGCTGCTGGAAAAAGGCGACCCCATGTACGG
>JALOOK010000360.1 GCA_025454445.1 Oscillatoria sp. Prado101
AGGACTTCAGCCCAAAAGGTTCGTACTAGGACTTCAGCCCAAAAGGTTCGTACTAGGACTTCAGCCCAAAAGGTTCGTACTAGGACTTCAGCCCAAAAGCGTGAGGCCAATTCCCCGAAACCGTTCCATTGCTGCACCCTTAGCGCTAAACTACATTAAGAGGCTCTTAGCCGCGACCAACCAACAGGCTATTGCCAACCACTAGCCCAAACCTATGCCCAGAAGTCAGCGAAACGACAACTTCATCGATAAAAGCTTCACGGTAATGGCAGATATCATCCTCAAGATTCTGCCAACCAACCAAAAAGCCAAAGAAGCCTTCGCCTATTATCGCGACGGTATGTCCGCTCAGGCGGATGGCGAATACAAAGAAGCCCTAGACAACTATTACGAAGCCCTGAAACTGGAAGAAGACCCCAACGACCGCAGCTATATCCTCTACAACGTCGGGCTGATCCACACCAGCAACGGGGAGCACGACAAAGCCTTGGAATATTATAACCAAGCTCTGGAACTCAATCCCCGCATGCCCCAGGCGCTCAACAATATTGCGGTTATCTACCACTATCAGGCGGAACAAGCTAAAGAAGCCGGCAGTGAAGAAGAAGCAGAAGCGCTGTACGAAAAGGCGGCTGACTATTGGAAAGAAGCTATTCGCCTAGCGCCCAACAACTACATCGAAGCCCAAAACTGGCTCAAAACCACCGGGCGCTCTACAATGGACGTATATTTTTAGGTAATTGGGCGCTGGGCGCTGGGCATTGAAAGCGTTTTTCTCCCCCACGCCCAGCCCCCGGTGCTTTGTGCCCCACGCCCCTTAACCACTAACAGCTAACCGATGATTGATCGCGAACAAGTTCACAAAGTAGCTCATCTCGCCCGCTTGGAACTAACAGCTGAGGAAGAGGAAAAATTCACCACCCAGCTGAGCAGCATTCTCGACTATTTCGAGCAGCTGAGCGAGCTAGATACCTCAACTGTGCCGCCCACCACGCGAGCCATTGATGTCAGCAATATAACGCGCCCGGACGACCTGCAATCCTTTCCCCACCGGGAAGATATTCTCAGCTGTGCGCCTGAGGGAGATGGCGACTTTTTCAAAGTCCCGAAGATTCTCAGTGAAGATTAATTAAATTGGCCCGTAGGGTGCGTTCCCAAAGAACGCACCCTACTATTTATTCTTCCGAGCGCTTTAACATAGCTTGCTGCAGTTTTTCCTCCTGTAGCCGCTGTTCAGCCATCAATTCCCGCGCTTGTTCTTGCGCCGACGCATCCGAGGGTGCGCCCAGTTCCGCTTCCGAACGGCTCAATACCGACTGCTGCAATTTTTCCTCCTGTAGCCGCTGTTCAGCCATCAATTCCCGCGCTTGTTCTTGTGCATGAGTGTCCGCAGGTGACTTGATTTCAGCTTCAGACCGGCTCAGCACCGACTGGTGCAGTTTTTCCTCCTGCTGGCGCTGCTCGATCAGTCTCTCTCTGGCGCGATCTTCGGAATTCATCAACAAACTCCTGTGCTTTCAAAAAATGCCTTGACTATCAACTTGCCACAGTGGCGGCACTATGTAGCAATAATTACATAAAAATTTAAGCAAGTGGCGGGGTGCGAGTAAAAGCGCGAGTCGGTCAGTTACATGGGCTGAGAAACCGGGTTTCTGAAAGAAACCCGGTTTCTGGATAGCCGGCTTTCTCGTGCTCGGCAATCTCGCTAAAGAACGCGCAGCAAACTGGGAATGCTAGCTAACCCTTTCAGGTTGCGAATTTCCTCTAGCGCTTGGCGGAAATTGCCTTCGCGGACATCGTGAGTCACCACGACAATTTCTGCCAAATCTCCCCGCATGCCGGTTTGCACAATCGATTCCAAGCTGACGCCATGATTGCCAAAGCAAGTGCCTAATTTGCCAATAACACCCGGCTCGTCGTTTGTCAAGAAGCGGGCGTAAAATCGCGTCACCACTTCGTCCATCGGGGCGATAGCGCAGTAGTGCTGGTGAGAGCAGCTAAGCAAGGGATGGGGTATGGGTTCAGTTTCCGTTTTCAGGATAGCGGCAATATTCATAATATCGGAAACTACGGCGCTGGCGGTAGGTCCCGCACCGGCACCCCGCCCGTAAAACATCACCTGCCCAATCGGTTCCCCTTCCACCAGAAGAGCGTTGTAGACGCCATTTATACTGGCTAGGGGGTGAGTTTTGGGGACAAAAGTCGGGTGAACTCGCAACTGCAACCGCTCCGTGGTATCGGTGCCGGTAGGTTCCTCCCGCTTGGCGATTGCCAGCAATTTAATCGCAAAGCCGAGTTTCTCGGCGTAGGCGATATCCGCAGCGCTAACTTGCCCAATTCCCTCGCGGTAGACTTCTTCTAGTTTGATGCGCCCAGCAAAGGCTAAACTCGCCAAAATTGCAAGTTTATCCGCAGCATCGAAGCCACCTACATCTGCAGTGGGGTCAGCTTCAGCGTAACCCAAGCGCTGCGCGTCAGCGAGAACCTCACTAAAGTCAGCGCCCTCCGCTGTCATGCGGGTAAGAATGTAGTTGGTGGTGCCGTTAACAATGCCAGTGACAGATTGAATGCGGTTGGCACCTAGAGACTGTTTGAGAGGGGAGATAATCGGGATCCCGCCGCCAACAGCAGCTTCTAGCATAACATAGATGCCTTTTTCGTTAGCGGCGGTGAAAATTTCGTCCCCGTAGCGGGCGATAACTGCTTTGTTGGCGGTTACCACATGTTTGCCGTGGGCGATAGCTTTCAGGATCAGGGAGCGTGCCGGTTCGAGTCCACCGATCAGCTCGACGACAATATCAACAGCTGGATCGGTGACGATTGACTCCAGGTCTGCTGTTAGCACATCAGGGGACATTTGTAAAGTGCGGGGTTTGTCAGGGGTGCGCACGCCCACCTTGTGGATTTGCAGCTCCTGCAGCAGCGGGTGACGCCCTTCTGGGGAGAGTAAAATTTCCGCCGTGCCGGTGCCAACTGTTCCCAATCCCAACAAACCGATTTTGTATGCCACGATTTTAATCCGCAATCAGTGAGTTCTTGCTAAAACTATTGTGCCATTGTTGCGCACCATCTGCACCCCATACAATCTGCAGCATGTTATGTACACCCCATGCACACCCTGCCGGTGCCGGTATCCCCCCGGCGGGAGCGCCCCCACACCGGCGGACAGCACCGGCAGCTGTCAGCGGGGGAATGGGGGCTTTTCGCCCTCTTCGCTCATTCCGCTCTGAGTGCCGGCACCACTTGCTTCAGTCAAATTCAGCATTTGTGAGCTAATATATAGCCTTTTTCATCCTTTGTGAGTTACTGAGAAACCCGGTTTCTTAAAGAAACCGGGTTTCTCAGCCATAGTTCATCTAACTGAGAACTGCTATAATATAGTTAGCGACAGCCAATCCTGCGCTGCCTCCCTTATGTCTGCTATCAAGGTAGAGTCATGGAAATTACCATTAACTGGAAGCCAGAAAAGAGCTTGCTGGAAAAATTGACAGCTATCGCGCGTCAGCGGGGACAATCTCCTGAAGCGCTCGTCACTGAAGCGGTGACGCTCTATGTAGAAGCGCAACCGCTAGAAACAAGTAATTTTGATTCCGATCCCCCGGCTTATTTGCCGCCCCCCCCGATCTGGCTGCCAAGTCTGAGAATATTTTACAGCAGCAGTGTCAGAGGGGAAACTAGAAAGCAGGTTTCTTTAAAAAACCTGCTTTCTAAATCCCCAGCTCACCTCCCCCCAACAGTCGCTATCTCTTCATCCGTCAACCCATACAGCCGGCAGACAATCCCATCAATCAGACTATCAGTGCCGGCAAGTCGCGCTCTCACCGGCAGCACTTTATCCAAACTCGCCTGGTATTCCCGCTGCAAGCGCTCCTGAAACCCTCTCGCTGAAACATCCGCTGACAGCCGCTTGCGATTCTTTTTCAGAATCTCCAGCAGTTCCTCAAAGTTCAGGGGGGATTCATCTTTCTGGTAATCTCCCAGGTAATTTTGAACGCGGGTTTTATTGGTGAGGCTGTCAGTGCCGGTGCCAATCTCCCGCGACAGCCAAGCCAGGAAATCTTTCATTTCCGCCTGCTTTTGCTTGTTCAGCTCAATCATTTCACCGGCAAGGTAAGCCAGCAAATCGTGAATCACATCAGTGCGCCCCTGGCTGAGGTGTTTTTGCACCAATTCTATAATAGCAGTTACCTCACCTCCTGTCAAGCAACTCTCACAGGTTGATTTGGCTATTTCCAGATAGCCGGTGCGTTCCTCTGCTGGCGTGGTGAAGGTAATGTGAGCGATAGGAAAGGGATTCAAATAAGCTGTCTTCATGCGGAAGTAGCCACCCCGCAAGTCGGTTCCTGTTTGTTGCAAAAAGAAAGTCATTAAACAACTGTTGAGAATGGCTGTTAGCGCCAGGGGAGAGATTTTGCTGCCTTCTTTTAAGCGAATTCCATAAGCCGTGTCTATAATATAGCGCCCCTCATCGTCCCAGGCAAATTCTGCTCTCCCCGCCACATCAGGTAAAACTAACTTTTGCCGCCCGAGTGCACTCACATTTTGAGGGCGGCTGTAGCAGTACCAATCACTCCGAAATCTGAAATAGCCCTTCTCACGCTCCTCCAATATCCCTCGATTCACTGGATGATTGAGATACGCCCAACCTTGGGGATACTTTTCTGCCATCTCCAGAGGAGATATGATTTTCGCTTCTTGATCGGCAGTCTTATAGGGAAACAGCAGATAGCTATCATGTTCGTAATAGTAAGGATCGATATCTTTGCCGGTGATGGATGGGCGCATCAAGCCCATTTCAATATCCACACACCGCTCCAGAGATCGCGAATAAAATTGGTTCCCATGACGCCGCATCAAAAACACTGGATCGGCGCGAGTGCCTGTGCCACTAAACACAGTCGCAATATCTTCCAAACGCTGCAATTTCCCCAACTTGCTGAAAATGCCGGCAGAACCCAGGGCAAATACCCACCCATCAGCGTTCAAGGTTTCAGAAGATATAATTCCTGTTTCCCACTCCCCTTCACTTTCTGGAAGGGGTTGGCAGTTTTCCCCGGCACTTTTCAAAATTGCAACTCTCACAGACTCACAAGACGAACCGCTTATAAAAAGCAGACAAGTG
Organism: Oscillatoria sp. Prado101; assembly: GCA_025454445.1. Taxonomy (GTDB): domain Bacteria; phylum Cyanobacteriota; class Cyanobacteriia; order Cyanobacteriales; family Oscillatoriaceae; genus Oscillatoria. Next base: position 5,123 of record JALOOK010000360.1, read on the forward strand.
TATGCAGTCACCCCCTGAAACACTTGGAAATGCCCAAAATCCACAATGGATTCTACTGCTCGTTGCTGAGAGAGCAGAACTCGCAAAGATTCACCGACTTTACTTGTGAACCACTTGTTAGGCACAATCATGCCGGCATGTCCCTGAGAATTCAGCCATTTCAACCCCGCCTCAGCAAAACACAGGTAAATGTCAAATTCCCTTTTCGCAGCAGACTGATATGCTTTTGAGTAATAAGCCCAGGTTTCCGAATC
>JALOOK010000361.1 GCA_025454445.1 Oscillatoria sp. Prado101
TCAGGAGAGATGAATTGCGCTTTCAGCCCGCGCCACAAAATAGGTGACGCCCATATGAAAAAAATCAGCATTACCAACCCAGAGACAATCACCACCGGCAGTGCCGGTGACTCCACCGGCAGCAGCGACAGCATCGTGATCCAAGCAGCCAAAGCTTGAAAAATCGGAGCGAACCACGCCCCCCCCGCGTCATTGCGAATCCATTCCGTCAACCGGCTGTCAGCACTATTCAACCACACCGGCAGCCAAACCAATCCAGAAGCCAAAGTGCCCAATGCAACCGCGCACACGCTCCACCAATGTGCCATTCTTTTCCCCTCGTTCCCCTCGTTCCCAGGCTCCGCCTGGGAACGAGAATCGGGAGGCTCCGCCTCCCCCTGAGTGCGAGAATCGGTAGGCTCCCCCTCCCTTTTCTGGAGAAAAATGCCAGATATCGGCTGACCCCAAAATCCCAAATCCCCAACCCACAACCCAAGCAAAACCAGGGCTTCCGCGCAGAGGGTGAGGGCGAAAAAGTAATGGGAGGCAATGCCGAGAGCGTTAACGGCCACCCAGCCTGTGGCCAGCTTCCCCGGCACCGGCTTCCCCTGCTGCAGCGCCCGCGCCGCCACAACCAGACAGCCCAGTGAGCAGATAACCAGTAAAATCGCCAAAGTATAGTGTCGGGCTTCTTGCGCCAGATAGATGCCGTAGGGAGAAACCGCCATGATCGCCGCCGCCAGATGGCCAACCGAGCGCGAGCGAAAAGCCAGCAAACCAAGGGCAAACATCGCTGGAACTGAGGCGACGCCGAGCAGTGCCGGCAGAGCTCGCGCCACCCACAGCGAGACGTGCTCCCCCGGTGCCGGTGGGAACAGCTGCATCCAGAAATTAGCCAGCACGAAATAAACCGGCGGGTGGTTGCTGTAAGTCAGCAAGTTGTTAGTGACATTTTGTGCCGAGGCGATCAATCCACCCGCAGGGGGTGGCGGAATCAGCGGCTGCAAAAGGGCGTCCAGTGAAACAGGCCGGTCTAGGGGTACTGAGCGATAGCTGTTCCCCAAGCTGAAAACCATTGTAGAGAACTCATCTGTCCAGGGGGGCTTGGCGTCGAGCGCCGCAAACCGCAAGCCGGCACCAATCGCCACCCAAAGCAGCAGAAGTGTGAAGTCAGAAGTCTGAAGGTTGAAGATTTTTTTCATACTTTCTATTTATAGCGGTTTTGATCTGAGTGAGGTACTGAGAAACCCGGTTTCGCCAAAGAAACCGGGTTTCTGGCATGTACTTCATCCAGTTGGAAACCGCTATATATAGCAGTTGGCACTTAGTGCGATTCCTAGCGTTCCCTAAAAGGGAACGCTACTCCCGGCTTTCTGTCCAAACCAATATGACTGCTGCTATACTTCATCCTTCATCTTTAATTAGGGTAGGGAGGCACCTAAACATCCCATTTCCTGAATATCCTATTGCCGTCGCCTCTGTCCGCTCTGCCGGCTCGCGCTAAGAAACAGATTGAAAGCGCTACAGAAAATTGGGAGAGCGTTTATAAGTGATTTCTGATTTGTTAATCGCCAAGACGCGCCTGTTCGCCAAGAAAGAAAAAAGAGGGGTCTCGTAAATCATTTAGAAAAGCCGTATTAGGTGGCCCCGCTAATGACTGCCCGCTCCTCAATCCTTGACTTCCGTCACACGCCAGCTGAGCTTGAGGTTAATCCAGAAATTCCAAACAGTAACAGCGGCGATGGCAATCAAGTTAGCCAAATACCTGCCATAGGGCAAATATTGGAAGCCCAGCACATTGAACAGCAAATTCAGCAACAGCACGTTCAAAACCAGACCTGCAAGGCAAATTATGTTGAATTTCACAAAGCGTTTGACGCGCTTGCGCCACCCACGTTGCTGGCTGGAAATGTCGCCAAAAGTCCACAGGTCATTCCACAAAAAGTTGTTGACAATTGCCAATTCAGATGCTATAATCTTACTCCGGGTCAGCCCCCAACCCAGGGAGCTGGGGTCGCTGAGCAGGAAAAGGATAGCCATATCGACAAAGACGCCGCTGAAGCCCACGACACCAAAGCGGAAGAAGCGGGCAACCGGCCAGCGGGCGAAGCGCAAGCGCAGCAGGTGGCCAATATATTCGACATACTGCTTCCAAGTGACTTTACTTTCGCCCTCTTGGCGCTCTTGAAACACATAGCCAACTTCGCCAATCCAGCGGATATTCCCCCTGCCGATCACTTCAATAAGAATTTTGTAGCCCAGTGGGTTCATGGTTTTACCGGCAATGGCTTCGCGGCGCACCAGGAAATAGCCACTCATGGGATCGGAGACGCGCCCCACTACTCCGGGGAGGATAATTAACCCCAGGGTTTGGGCACCGCGAGAGAGAAACCGCCGGATCGGGCTCCAGTCGCTGACGCCGCCGCCTTCCACATGGCGGCTGGCTGCGGCCAAATCGGCTCCCCGCTGGATTTCTGACCAAAGTTGCAACAGTGTCTGTGGCGGGTGCTGCAAGTCGGCATCAATGACGCCGAGCACTTCGCCCCGCGCCACTTGCCATCCGCGAATCACTGCACTGGAAAGCCCCCGCTCTCCCTGGCGGCGCATGACTCGCAGTTGGGGGTAGAGGGGTGTGAGTTCTTGGGCGACTTTCCAGGTGTAGTCTGGGCTGTCGTCATCGACTACAATCAGCTCGTACTCGTTGGGGATGACTGAATCGAGCAGCTGGGTCAATCGCTGGACGATCTGGGGGATGTTTTGACTTTCTTTGTAGGTGGGAATTACTAGGGAGAAGCGGAGGGGGGGTTCGTCGGTGCCGGCGGGTGCCGGTGCTAGAGGCGGAATTTGCAAAGGGCCGGAGGGCACCGGCAAGAGTGTGTTAGGCTGGCTCATGTTCATTTTTGGTGTTTCCAGTAGCGGAAGAGCGTTTGTAGAGCTTGAGTGTAAACTCGTCAAGATCCATAGTTCCCGACAGAGACTGCTGCTCGCTCAGTTGAAATTGATTCTTTAGCACCTCTTCAATTTTCTGTCTTTCAGTCTCGGTTGCCGGTGGCGACCAAATCGGCGCGGCGCTTTCCAGCCAGACAATCTGAGAATAGGCTGGTTCGCCAGTCTTGAGGGCTTGTTCTAAGGCAGGAGCCAGTTGGGCGGACGGCTGAGCCAGCAGGCTGACCGGCATATCAGGAGGAATGTAATAAGCCAAACGCATAACGTGACCCCAAGCTTGGGAGTTGATGGCGATTAAGGTTGGCGCTGCCGGTTCGGAGGCGATGGCATCTGCAATTTTGTGAAACACCCAGCGGGATCTGAAACTGAAGTCTGCAATGCCGGCGGACAGATACAGCAGTAGCAACACCGCAGCAGGGGTTGAGCGCCATTGCTGCGGTGCCCGTTCCAGCCAGACAGCCAGCAGCAGCAAGCAGCCCGGTAGAATGACAATCACGCTCCGCCCCCAGCCAAACCCCAGGGTGAACTTGCCGGTGGCCATGTCTGCGCCGAGGGCTAGCAACAGGGGAAAAATTCCCAGGAGCAAAGCTAAGCCTAAAATCTCCCTCAAACTCCCTCTCCCCGCCTGCGGGGAGGGGGTTGGGGGGTGGGGTTCTCGATCCGGCTTCTGTGCAGCGCCTAAAATCTGGCGCTCTCCGTGACGCCAGAGGCTGGCACAACCTGTGGCGAGCAGCACGATTATGGCGCACCCAGCTATGGCGGCGCTCGTATCGGGCAAACTGGATATCCAGTCGCCCAAGAGCAAGTGAATTCCCAAGGTTTGGGCAATATCCTGCAAGTGCTGCAGCGTGGCGGCAAAAAATCCTGCCGGTGCGGCAAACCGCTTTAGGTCAGAATTGCGCAGTTGCTGGGGGATGCCCCACAGCCCCCAGGGAAGGCACAGCGCTACGCCTGCGCCCAAGCGCAACCCGTGCTTCCACCAGCGGTGCCGGTCGAGGTAGATGGCCACAGCTGCTAGAGCGATTGTCCAGTAGGCAAAGAGATAGAATGTCAGGCATCCAGCTGCTACTGAGCCAATCAGGAGCATGTCCCAGAGAAATGGGGGAAAGTTAGGGTGGGAGCCGGGAAAAGGGGATTTGGGGATTGGTGTTGGGATTGTCGTCTGTTCTGTCGAGAGGTTGGGCTTGTTCTTTTGAATCAGCTGCAGCAGCGCCCAAGCGCTGAGGGTTGCCCACAGAACCAGTGGGCCATACATGCGCAGGTTCAGGGAGTGAAATAGGTAGAAGGGATTGGTGGCTAAAAGGGCTGCCAGGAGAAGACCGCCGCGATGGCCCAGGATGGCGCGACCCAAGCCGTAAGCGCTGCTAATCGCTGCAATACTGAGTGCAGCGTTGAGGGAGCGCGTGGCGGTTTCGCTGTTGCCGAACAGGCGCAGCCAAAGGTGCTGGCTGAGGAAAAACAGGGGGGGGTGGGGTTCGCCGCCGGCTAAACCCCGCAGGAGGTTTGTTAGGGTTTTTAGGAGGTTGGGAATCCCTGACTCAGGGGGCAAGTTTAACAGAGCGGTGTAGTCAGCTAGGGCGACTGGTGTGTCTTTGGGGGTTTGGTAGGCGATTTTTTGTCCGGTGGAGAGCAGTACTGATAGAGCTTCGTCGTACCAAAATTCTCGGGAACCCAGATTGAGAATGCGCAGCGCAACGGCGATGGCGATTGCTGCGAGGGCTAGCTGTTCTATGGTTAGGGAAGCCGGCGGTTTCTTGATGAGCGAGTCTTTGTTCATGGGCAGTTTTTAATTTCAAGTCAAGTTGGCACAGGGAAGAGCGCCTGCGCTGCGAGGGCGGAGAGTCCTCAGATGTAGGGTGCGTGACGCCCCATTTAAAACTCCACAGAAGTAGGTTTCGCCCCAGATCGTCACGCACCTGCCTGCTACTTTAAATTAAAGTTTAGACGCTTTTTTTTGCAGCAAATCGCTTTTGCGCCCACTGGTAAGCGTTCTCAAACACCCCTCCCAAGGCGCAGGCAATTGCTGTTACTAAACCCAATCTCAGCCAGTAATTGGACAGGATTGGGGTCAATAAAGCCCAAAGACCGACCATGAAATTCATGTGTGTGAGATAGATGCCGTAGGAATAGTCGCCCAGGAGGCTTAAGCTTGGTAAAGCCGGCTCGATTAGATTGAGCAGCTGAAAAAACAGGCAAAATTCCCCAACGCCTGCGAGGGCGTCGGATGGAACTCTGAAAGTTTGCCAACCGGCATCTGAAGCCCAGTCGAATACTAAACCGGCAGCATAGAGCAGGGCACTCAGCCACAGCCACCGTTTTTCTAGCAATAACTTTTGGCAAAACCGGCTGACGCCACTCAAAGTGCGACCCGGCTTTGTGGGTGCCGGTTCAAGCATTGCAACTGCCAGGAAGATGCCGAAGGCAAATTCAAACAAACGCGA
>JALOOK010000362.1 GCA_025454445.1 Oscillatoria sp. Prado101
CCAGCCAGTGCAGGACATCCGGCATCAGTTCTTGAAACCGCATATCCTGAACCCCAGCCACGCATTCCGTGCGGGTAAAATAGGACTCCGCCCGGTCGCCGCCTTCCTGACGCTTCCGCGCATTATACACCAAAAACTTCGTCACCTCACCCAGAGCGCGGCCTTCCTTGCGAAAATAGGCAATTACACCGGCACCCCCTTCTTGAGCCGTCCCCACGCAAACCTCAATCCCGTGTACCAAATAAGGCCGGCAAGTGCAAATATCGGAACCAAACACATCCGAACCGTTGCACTCGTCGTGCACCCGAACCGCCAGCGGTTTATCGGGGTCGGTAATCGCTGAAATATCACCAATAATGTATACTGTCAATCCCCCAATCGGAGGCAAAAACACATTCAAATCCGGGCGAGTCACCAGTTCGGGAAACATCCCCCCCGTCTGCTCAAACAGAGTGCGGCGCAGGTCGCTTTCTGCCACCCCGAAACGCTTGGCGATTCCGGGCAAATACCAAACCGGCTCAATGGCGGCTTTGGTGACAACTAAATCCCCACCCTCCTTCATAATCTTACCGTCTATCTGCAAGCGCCCCTCTTGAATAGCGGTTTGCAGTTCCGGCATATTAATGTGAGCTTTCGTGATAGCAATAGTCGGGCGAATATCGTATCCCTGCTCTAACAACGGCGCATAAACTTCACCCACTAAAGCCCCAAACGGATCGAGGGAGACAATCTTTTCTGGGTCAGCCCAGCTGGGGTGGGGGCCAATTTGCTCAGCGGGAGAGGTATTGGTAAGATCGGGCCGGTGATTGGATTGCAGTTTGCCTCGGGCTACGGCGAGGGCGCGATAAACTGCATAAGATCCGGCGTGAGTGCCAATCACATTTCGGTGAGCCGAATTCGTGACAGTGGCGATAACTGGGCCTCGTTTGATCGGGTCTTTTTCCCCCCAGTGAATTGCAATCGGTTTCGGGCCGTAAGGCTTTGGGTGCGATGTTAAAACTATATGCTTGGGCTTTCGACTATTGGGGTTGTCTTGCATATATAATTCCTGTAAATTATCGGGAGATTGCGGTTTTTGAGCGTGCGGTCAGCCGGTTGAGTGGAAGCTTTCGCCGTATCTTAGCAATCGGATTTTGATAAACAAGTATCCCACGCTCCAGAATTGCTTGTACCTTACGAGACTGTTTCCAGCACCCCCCCAAACCGATCAGGACACCCGCCCAGTGGGCCAACCAGAGGCCGGTGGGGAAGATGTCACAGAAGATGTCACAAAACTGATAAAAAGCTCCTAACAAAATAGCTGTCACCAGCATAATACAAGCCACCACCGACACTCTCACCTAACACCTAGTACCTAACAGCTAATGCCGGTCTGTGGCCAGTGTCGGGGATTTTCCGTCCCAACCGGCACTCGCCCCCAAAACGCCAAAACACTCCATATTTCCCTGCTGTGCTGCCAGTACCGCAGTCATCCTCACCAGTGCCGCCGGACTCATGGCTGGATAGCAAGGCAGGTACACAAGACGCTCAAAAACTTGGCCAGTCGCGGTAGCAGGCAGATACGGGCCATCAGGGGCGTCGGGCACGCACATGCTGCTGCCCCGGGTGGCGTCAAAACCGGCAGCGGCGAGGGCGGCAATCAGAGCTTGCCGGTTTTCAGCCAGCACCGGCACAACCCAGTGGGAGCGGTAGGGAGCCGCAGATCCAGGCACAGTCACCCAGGGGCAGCGCTGGCGCAACAGGCGCACCAGAGTTTCGCCGCACTCAACCTGCGCCGCCATCCGGGCTGGGGTGTAGCGGCGCAGCCGGTGTGCCAGCAGGGCCAGCAGGGGAGTGCAGGGCTGCTGGCGCAGGCGGGGGAAGAGTTCGCCGCCGGCAAAACCCCTCACCGCTTGGTTGAGCAGCCGGTCGCAGTCAGCGCCCAACAGCTTGCAGGTGGCCACCAGAGCGGCAAAAGCGGGCCGGTTTTCCAGAGCCTTCAGACCGGCATATTTCAGCAACCGGCGAGTGTAGGCCAAGCGGCTTTGCAGCGGGTAGCCAGCTTGAATCTGGCGCATTAGCTCTGCCAGCGCCGGATATCGCACGCGCAGCAAAGCGCCACCAAGGGCAGTAGCCCGCTTAATGCTGCCAAAACTAAAACAGCTGACATCGGCTTCCGGGTGGCCGGTGAAGCCCGGTGCGTAAGCTTGGGCGCAGTCTTCCACCACCAGGGCACCGCAGCTGCGGGCTTTTTCCAGCACCGGCTCTATGGGAGCGCGAGTCCCAAACAGGTGCGCCACCACAATCAGGCGAGTAGAAGCAGTGATGGCTCGCTCCAGACTGGCCGGCTCTGGTGCCAGAGTCGCCGGGTGCAGGTCAACCGGCACCGGCGTCAGCCCGCGATCGCGGACAATCCGAACCATATCCGGGATAGTGAGAGCGCTGATCGCCACCTCACTCCCAGCCGGCAGTTGCAGCGCTTGCAGCAGCAAGTCAAAGCCAGAACGCACCGACAGACACGCCAGAGCCACTCCCGGCGAACTTCCCAACCACCCGCGCTCCAGCTGTTCTTGCATCGCTTGACGCTCAGATTGCCGGCACGTCAGGGCAGCGCCCAAGCCACTCGCCAAATCCAGCCCATCGATATCCAAGCGTTTGCGTGCCCACATTGATTGAACGACCCCAACAGCTGGATGACAGTATTGATTCTCTTTTACCAGAAAAACGGCTTTCTGTCAACCGCAGATTATTTCTCCTTTCCCTGTGTCAGCCCCCATGTCACTGGTGGGAGCCGGAAGCCGGAAGCCGGAATGAATTTATTCATCCTTTCCCTGCCGCCGCCAACAGCCCAATCTCTGTTTTTTTCTTTCCGGTATCTCCCCTCAATTAACATGAAACTTAACATAAAAATCTGTCTTTCGGTATAAGTGGGAACAGGGAGTATAAGTCAGTATATAAGTAATGACCCTTTAAATATGCAGTTATTGGCGAAGCGAGTAACACTTCTCCTCGCGGAATGGCTGTTGCCGCTTACTGTCATCAAGCCGAAGTCAGCTAAAGCCAGCGGTAAGCGCCTTCATCACTAGGTAAAACAGTGGGCCGTAAAAAAGGAGTAAAATATGAGCTTAATGTCCGCAGAAAACCTCAAAAAACTGGGAGATAAGCCTCCAGGATTGTGCGTTTCAATTTATCTGCAAACCTACCGAAAAGGGGCAAAAGTTCAGCAGAACACCATTCGGTTCAAAAATTTGCTGCGAGAGGCTGAAGAGCGCTTGCTAGAAACGGGTATGAGCGACCAGGATGTCCGAGAATTGTTGCACCCGGCTACTGAAAAACTGGATGACTCACTTTTCTGGGAACACCAGAGCGACGGACTGGCAATATTTCTGGCTGAGGGCGCATTCCATTCCTACCGCCTGCCCCTAAATTTTGAAGAATTAGTTGTGATTTCCAACCATTTCCATCTCAAACCGATCCTGCCCCTCCTCACGAACGATGGCCTGTTTTATATTCTGGCTTTGAGCCAAAAGCAACTCAGGCTGCTGGAATGCACGCACTATAGCGTCAGGGAAGTAGAATTGGAAAATCTGCCAAAGAGTATGGAGTCAGCCCTCCTGTATGACGAGACTGCTCTAGATGCGAAGTTCCGAATTGCCACATCAAAAGGCAAAGCAAACCATCCTTTTATGCAGCCCGGTACTTGTCACGGACAGGGAAGCCCTGACATGGATGATATCAAGCGGAACATCTCGCACTATTTTCACATAGTTGAGAGTGCGATCGGAGAATATATCCGGCAAGAAAAAGCCCCACTCGTCCTAGCCGGTGTCGAGTATCTATTGCCGATTTACCGAGAGGCAAATACTTACCCGCATTTAGTCAGTGAGGGAATTCTGGGAAACGCTGACATCCTGAAGCCTGAAGAATTGCACGCCCAAGGGTGGCAAATTGTGGAAACCCTATTTATGGAGGCGCAGCAAAAAGCCATTGAACGCTACAAGGAACTTGCGGGCACTGGGCTAACTTCCAACGACGTTGAAGAGGCAATAACTGCAGCTTCTTCCGGGCGAATTGAATCACTGTTTGTTGGGGTTTGCGCTCACAAGTGGGGCGTCTTTAATCCCGAAGATAGCACACTTCTGATTCACCCAGTTCCTGAAATCGGCGACGAAGATTTATTGGATACAGTAGCGATTGAAACCATCTCGCACGGCGGCACAGTTTATGCTGTCGAACCAGACAAAGTTCCCGATCGGGCACCACTAGCAGCTGTGTTCCGCTATTAATAACCAAAGTTGCTACCTACAAGTCTAAACATCTAGATCCCCCCAAACGGGGCGGAAGGGCCCGCCCCTACAAAGGGGGACTTTGAGGGTAGCTCGCCGCCACTGCCGGTTTGAGCAAGTTGTGGGCGTGCTGGTCAATTACAGGAATGTGTCACAGATCCATCAGTACGCTAGTGGGCATCATCGCATTGGGTATTGGGCATCATCGCATTGGGCACAACAATTAATCCCCAATCCTTGCCGGGCCGACGCCCAACTCCAAACAATGCGCTGGGAATTTGAGGGGCGAGTGGGCCGACGCCCAACTCCAAACAATTATCCCTCGTTCCTAGGCGGAGCCTGGGAACGCCCCTCTGGAGGCAGAGCCTCCTTTCTACAATAAGCATATTAAAAGCGTAACAGCTTACAAACAATGCGCCGGGAATTTGAGGCGCAAGTGGGCCGACGCCCAACTACAAACAATGCGCCGGGAATTTGAGGGGCGAGTGGGCCGACGCCCAACTACAAACAATGCGCTTGCCTCCCAACTAGGAACGCACCGCAAAAACAGCCAACCTTTTCTCTCGTTTTTAGCGTTCCTAGGCTCCGCCTGGGAACGCCCCTGATTGTTCAATATATCTCTTGTAGGACAGGCATCTTGCCTGTCCCCAGTAATTAGGTAAGGTGGGTTCCGCTTTGCGGAACCCACCCTACTGGCAATTATCACCACATTTTCCGGGGGAGAATCATCTGGTGGAAGAAGCCGGTCTTATTTAAGATCCTGAATTTCCTGTTCCAGAGCTTTGATAGATTGTTGCAGGGATGAAACCTCGGCGCGAGTGACTGCTGGAATTGATGCAGAGTAACTCTCTAGTAGCGCATTCAGGCAGGCATTTAAATCAGCAGCCGCCTCGCCTCGGGTTTGGGGCGCTCTGGGGCGAAAAGTGCCATCAGGATAGAGCGCTACGCAGCCAAAGCGCTCTGACAGAGACTGTAATGCCTGGAATTCTGGATCTGTGGGAGAGATATCGAAAGCTAGGCGATACTCTTGGGCGGACAAGTTATCAGCTTGCGCCATATTTTCTCGACCTTTACTAATCACCGAGGAGTTGACCGGCGGA
>JALOOK010000363.1 GCA_025454445.1 Oscillatoria sp. Prado101
ACAGCAACGCCCCCATCATAACTCCTGACAGGGAAACTCCCTGGAGGAAGGCCAAAACCAATTTGTTCAGACTTGTTTTTGTTTTCAATTTTTTCCCCATTTCCTTGACTTCCATTAACCTCACCCTCCTACGACACCATGCTGCTGAATTTGATCCTGATGGATGGCCAGAACAATTTCTTCAAAAATCCATAACGGTTCATTCACTGGGCTAATTCCCGTAAAGCATTTTTATACTTCTCGCTAATCACTTGATAAGCTGCCATTGCCTTATCAAATTCAGACCGGTCAAGGGGTGAGGGACTCTCTCCCTGAGCCTTCTGCGCTTTTTCTACAAGAGCCTGCAAAATAAACAGAGCTTCTGCTAACACTTCGTCAGGTAACTCTCTTGCTAGATTTACGATTTCTTGACGCATTTCTTGCTGAGTCATTTTTATGGCCTCTCAGATTAACATTTGCAAAACCACCGTTTAAGCCATCAAACGCAAGGGCGTTCCTACTGTTACCGCTCTCTCAATATTAGCTTGCGCAACTATCCCCTCCCGAACAGCAACTCTCACCTGTCCCGTCCCACTAACAGCAGTAAATACAGTTCCCGCTGTCACCTTTCGCAAATCAACCCCCCCCAGCCACAACTGAGCGTTATTGCCACTCACCTGCGTGACAACCGCTTGGGCGGGAGAATTGGGAGTCTGAATAAAATACGGGTTTTGCAGTTGATACCCGCTCCCTACTTTGACTTCATAGCGGGGGGTTTGCTCCAAGTTCTCTGTCAGTTCGGGCACTATCTTCTTAAAGATCCGGTCGATGTTGGTATCTTCCTGCCAGAGATAATGAGTTAGCAAATAACTAAATATCCCGCAGTCCAAGCCATTAATCGTAAGTTCCCGCGCCTGTTGTTTCGGAGCGCTCGCCGCTAAGACGGCTCCTTTGGCCACCCCTGTGCGATAGCCTTGAATAAATTGCTCCTGCGACATATTTAATCGAGACAGCCACTGTTGCTGATAGCTTTGTTCCTCAGGAGAAACTGAGACATTTTTGCCCCCATCGCGAGAGCGAACTCGCACGTCTCGCGTCGCCCCGCCGGCAAAACAGCTATCCAAAACAGCGGTGACATTTTCCGTTTGCAGGGCGGACATCAGCAAAAATAGAGTATGTCCCATAATATCTTTAACCGGCCCTCCCTTTTCGGGATAGCCCACCGGCAGAGTGGCATCCACGGGAACGAAAGTGCCATTCAGCTGTTCCGGGTTCCCCACCTCCCTGAAAATAGGGTCGGGGTCAAAAATGCGGGAACCGTGTCCGGAATAGTGGTAAACGACCACATCTCCCGGTTTGGCTTGCTTGATTAAATGCTCTTCAAAAGCCGTTAAAATGCCGTCGCGAGTTGCTTTTTCATCCAGCAAGGTGTAAATATCTTGCGGGTTAAAGCCGAAGCGGTAGATCAGCAACTCTCGCTGCAACTCTGTATCGTTGACACAGCCTTTGAGGGCGCGGGAGGGATAGCTGTTAATGCCTACCAGTAACGCCAGTTTGCGCGGCGTATTTTGGGCTAATACTTGACCGTAGCGTTGGGCTTGTCGTTGGAAGACCAGGGGGTGAAGTCCGGGGGTGGCTAGAGCAGCAATTGCGAATTGCAGGAAGTGCCGGCGAGAGATGTGAGTCCTATTCCGATTCATAGTTGCTTCTTTGGCAGTGGAGTCAGAGAATATCCCGACAGAAACGACAGTGAATCCGCCGCTGAACCGGCCACCGCCGAGAGCATCCCATTTTTGCAAAGATTGTCACCCTCACCCCCCTAACCCCCCTCTCCCAGGGCGGGAGAGGGGGGAAAAATTAATAATTCTCCCCTCTCCCCTTGTGGGAGAGGGGTTGGGGGTGAGGGGGATTACAAAAATGGGACGCTCCCCAACCACCGGCCTCGACCCCAGCCGCAGACTGACAGATATCGCTTTCCACCGGCAGCACAGAATCGGCAAGCACCCACGCGCCATAACTATTGTAAAGAAACGTTTAACTTACTATTGTAGCTTAGAGCATTGCCTCGCTTCACCGGCAAACTATTATAATTTCTTAAAGTTTATCAGCAGGTTCGTAGTTGGGCTTTAGCCCAACCGGGGACAGGAGCTAAAGCCCAACTACGAACCTTTTCCAGGCGGTGCCTGGGAACGAGGCAAATCCCCCCACCCCCCGAAAACAAAAAACGCCCAACAAGTGGGCGTGTCCATCAGGGTGCATCTACATGACACTAATCTAACACCTGTAGACTGTCACCCCCCACCCCCCTTAACAAAAATTTACAATTCGGCGCGGCGCACCCGGTGGCCGATATCCCGCCGGAAATACCGGCCCTCAAACTCAATGCAGTCCACCGCCGCGTAGGCGCGGGCAAAGGCATCGTCAAAATTGTCGCCGGTGGCGGTGACGCCCAAAACCCGACCCCCATCCGTCAGCAGCTGTCCCTCCTTGAGCCGGGTGCCGGCGTGAAACACCACCGCACCGGCAGCTTCCGCTCGCTCAATGCCGGCGATCGTGTCACCCTTTTGGTAATCCCCGGGATAGCCACCGGCAGCCATCACCACACAAGCGCACGCCCCCTGCTTCCAGCGCACCGGCGGCAGTTCAGCCAGCGTCTGGTTGGCGCACGCCAGCATCAAATCCTCCAGAGGCGTTTCCAGCAGCGGCAAAATCGCTTGCGTTTCTGGATCGCCAAACCGGCAGTTAAATTCCAGCACCTTAATATCACCTGCCGGTGACACCATCAAACCGGCATACAGCACCCCCCGGTAGTCAATCTTGCGCTCTCGCAAAACCGCCACCACCGGCTCGAGAACCTCCCGCTGAACCCGTTCCATCAGCTCAGGCGTCAGAACCGGTGCCGGTGCGTACACCCCCATGCCCCCCGTATTCGGCCCCGTATCCCCCTCACCAATCGCTTTGTGGTCTTGCGCCGGCAGCAAAGGCCGCACCGAAAGGCCATCCGTCAGCGCCAAAACCGACACCTCTTGCCCAGTCAGGCACTCTTCAATCACCAGGCACTCGCCGGCTATCCCAAACTGGCCACCGAACGACGCCAGAATCGCCGCCTGCGCCTCCTCAACCGTGCGAGCTACCGTCACCCCCTTGCCGGCAGCCAGCCCATCCGCCTTGACCACAATCGGTGCCCCCTCCTGCGCCACATAGGCGAGAGCCGCCTCCGGGTGGTCATCTGTAAACACAGCCGACTTAGCCGTCGGAATCCCAGCTTCCTGCATCAGACCCTTGGCCCAAGCCTTGCTCGACTCAATCTGAGCCCCCGCTTGCGTTGGGCCAAACACCGTCAAATTCTGCTGCTGGAGATAGTCGGCTAGACCCCTAGCCAGCGGCAGTTCCGGGCCAACCACCACAAGGCCCACACCATGCGCCAGCGCCGCTTGTTTAATCCCGTCGAAGTCATCAACACTCAGCGGCAAATTCTGGCAGCGCTCCATCGCCGCCGTGCCCCCATTTCCCGGAACCACAAACACCCGCTCAATTTTCGGAGATTGCAAGAGTTTCCAAGCGAGGGCGTGCTCTCGGCCCCCATTGCCAACAACCAAAACCTTCACGGTATCCTCTTTAAAGTCAATTCATACTGCCGGCGATCGCGTGGCAGCTAAATGGACTCTACCACCCTCAGGGTTACCCAAGCTAGTGCAAGCGCAACTTCACCACAAGTCACCTTCCGCTACTCCCACTCTCCCCAAAGGGCAGTCGCCGCCCGGTCCGTGCCGGTGAAACTTACTAGAAACCGGGTTTCTTTAAGAAACCCGGTTTCTCAACCGCACCGACAGCTAAATACTGCCGCCTTTCTGCTCCTGGTAAAGCGCCTTAAACCGGCGCTGCTGCTGGTTGTGATCCACAATCGGTGCTGGATAGCCGCAAGCCTCCAGATCGCTAGGGGAAATTTTGCCAGTCACCAGATATTCCGCATCCAAACTGCTGAGTTCTGGCAGCCACTGCCGGATATATTCCCCTTCTGGGTCAAATTTTTGCGCTTGAGTTGCCGGGTTGAAAATCCGCAGCGGTTTCGGGTCCATACCGCTGGAAGCGCTCCACTGCCAGCCGCCATTGTTAGCAGCTAAATCCCCGTCAACTAGCTTTTGCATGAAGTATTTTTCTCCCCACTGCCAGTTAATAATCAGGTCTTTAGTGAGGAAACTGGCGACAATCATCCGGCAGCGGTTGTGCATCCAGCCGGTTTCATTCAGCTGGCGCATGGCAGCGTCAACCATCGGGTAGCCGGTCTTGCCCTCACACCACGCTTGAAAGTGATCTTCTCTGTCATCCCACGGGAAATTTTTGAAATGCTGGCGATAAGCTCCTGAGGCTAATTCGGGGAAGTGATACATGGCGTGCTGGTAGAACTCCCGCCACGCCAATTCCTGCTGCCAAGTTTTAACGCTGGCGAGCGTTTCATCGCTGCGGCACTGCTTTAAAGCGTCCTTAGCCGCCGCCCAAACCGTGCGGATGCCAATCGCACCAAATTTGAGAGCCGCGCTCAGCATAGAAGTGCCGGCAGTTGCAGGGAAATTGCGCTGTTCTTGGTAGTCAAAAATGGCGCGGTAGCAGAATTCCTCCAGCATTTCTTTCGCCGCCCTTTCTCCTGGTTCCACCGGCAGCGGGTTTTCACATGCTTTTCCCAACTCCTTCCAGGGAAGCTCACCAGCACCGGCATCCCGCGCCGCTAGCAGTTCTTTTTCTGTTAGCGGTTCAGCATTTTGTAGATCGGGAGCGGGTTGCGATTTGCCTTTAGCGCTCCAATTTTTCCAGAAGGGAGTGTACACGGTATAGGGAACTCCGGAACCCGTGCGAAGTTCTGCCGGTGAGTGCAGCAACTGATCCCAGAAAGTTTCCGCAGCAATGCCTTTGTATCGCAGCGCTTCACTGACAGCTTTGTCGCGCTCTCGCGAATAAGGTTCGATATCTAAATTCCAGTATACCGCTTTAGCGCTGAGGGCGGCTGCCAGTGCGGGAATCGCTTGGCGGGGATCGCCTTGCAATATTAGCAAATTTGCCCCAATTTCAGCATAGCGCTGCTGCAATTCCTGCAAACAGCCAGCCATATACTTGACTCGTGCCGGTGCCAGATCGTCGCGGTTGAGGATATTGGGATCGAGGCAGAAGACGCCCGCCACTTTCGGGGTTTTCTCTCGGGCTACAGCCAGCCCCACATTATCAGAAAGGCGCAAATCGCGCCGGTGCCAGAACAAAATGATATCAGACATTTCCTAGCGTTTTTGTTACTAATCAAACAGAAAAAGGTTTGTAGTTGGGCTTTAGCCCAAAAGAGAGCCGGCAGCAAGTCAGACACTAATCAAACAGAAAAAGGTTTGTAGTTGGG
>JALOOK010000364.1 GCA_025454445.1 Oscillatoria sp. Prado101
ATATTTGCTTGCCAATTTGTGTACAAATTGTACACAAATTTCCCTGTCGGGGCAGGCGGGCCCAAATCATGGCCACAAGGGATGTGATGCCACCGGCAACAAGCCGGGGTTGTGGCCAATGAACACAGTTTAGGGGCGGCCCCCGTGGCCACCCGCCCGTGGCGGGCCCCTGTGCCGGCCCAGTGTGACGGAGAGGGAGGGATTCGAACCCCCGGAACCCTTACGGGCTCATCTGATTTCAAGTCAGACGCAATCGACCAACTCTGCCACCTCTCCAGTGCAGACTCGATTATTATCATAACCGGCTCGTGCACCAATGGCTACCTCACTGCCGACCCCGCGACAACACTGGTGCGGCAATAAAGAATTTGCTCGGACGCCACCCGGAAATCTTGATTGACCCAAACCAGGGATATCTGCTCGACAGCACCGGCACAGAGGGACACAATGGAGAAATTCCGCCGCCGGTCCGTGGGGGTTTGCACAATGCGGGGCACGCTGGCCGCATTCAAGTATACCGTCCCCTCAGAACTGACATGCACGCACCGGCGCAGGCGCTTCTGGGTGTGGCGCAGCCGGTGGTGCATGTGGCCAAAGGCCACCAGGGGGATCTGTTTGCCCAGCGCTCGCGTCTGGGCAATCGCCTCCTCGAAATCCGGATCGCCAAAGTCGCCGCCGATCGGATTCCAGTCTTTGCCGCAGGGGTCTTCTGGCAGGTCCCCCAAGCCGGTCGGGCCGTTGTGGCCCAGAAAAATCACCGTCTCAGTGCCGGCTTGGCCAACAGCGGCCATAATCCGAGCCGCAGACGCCTCAAAACTGCCCACCCCAAACCGGTCGCGATAGAAATCGCTATATTTCCACTCCGATCCACCCCAGGTAAACGGACGGCTGCCCACAACCGTTAAGTTCAGTTCTGGGAAGTCCAGCTTTCCGTAACCCACATGGGCCTCCCCCAGGACATCCAGCTGCTCGCGCACCCGATCACAGGAGTGCCGGTCGTAGGGGCACTTGCTGCGACCCCAGTCCGTAGCTGTGTACCAGGCGTCGTGATTGCCCAAAACCGCTGCTTTGGGAATGTCCAGACCGGCAATCGCCCGCACCACCGGCAGCGACTCGTTGCCAAAGTCCCCCACAAACAGCACCATATCGACACCCAAGTGCTTGAGAGATTGCCGGTCCGCTTCCTCCCACTGGTCGTGAACGTCTCCAATAACAGCGATTTTGATGGGTTTATCTTTACTGATGACCATGCCAACTCCCTTGCCGCTCCTTATCCAGGATAAAAAAGCAGGGCCATTTTTGCACTCCCCCCGAGCGGAATTCTCATTCTGTACCCCCAGTCACACATTGCCCCCTGAATTTTGGTTGAAATTACTATAATTGATGATAGATAGCACTCTGGGTACACCCAAGGCAACTGAACTGTGTTTACTACTGCACTTTTGCGGCGCGACCAAACTCCCGCTCTGCCCCACGACCTGTTTGAGGCAATCCTTGCTCTGAAAAAAGAGCTAAACGCGGTTATTCTGGCGCACTATTACCAAGACCCGGACATTCAGGACGTTGCGGACTGTATTGGCGATTCTCTGGAACTGTCGCGCAAAGCAGCAAGCACCAGCGCCGAGGCCATCGTCTTTGCCGGCGTCCACTTCATGGCAGAAACAGCCAAAATCCTCAATCCCGACAAACTGGTACTGCTGCCAGACTTGAATGCCGGCTGCTCGCTGGCAGACAGCTGTCCCCCGGAAGCCTTTGCGGCGTTTAAGGCGGCTCACCCGGGCCATATCGTTGTGTCCTACATCAATTGCTCAGCCGCAATCAAGGCGATGAGCGACATCATCTGCACGAGTTCCAACGCCGTCAAGATTGTCCGCCAGATTCCCGAAGACCAGCCGGTGATTTTTGCCCCAGACCGGAATCTGGGCCGGTATGTGATGGAGCAAACCGGCAGGGACATGGTGCTGTGGGAGGGCAGCTGCATGGTGCACGAAAACTTCTCAGAAAAAAAGATAGTGCAGCTGAAAATTGAGCACCCAGACGCCGTTGCGATCGCCCACCCGGAATGCGAGCCGCCGGTGCTGCGCCAGGCCAGCTACATCGGCTCCACCTCCGCCCTGCTGAAATACGTTCAAGCCAGCCCCAGCAAAGCGTTTATCGTCGCCACCGAACCGGGTATCATTCACCAAATGCAAAAGCTCGCGCCCGGCAAACGCTTCATCCCAGCGCCGCCGGTGAGCAACTGCGCTTGCAACGAGTGCCCCCACATGCGGCTGAACACCCTGGAAAAGCTCTATCTGGCTATGAAAAATCGGCAGCCAGAAATAACTGTCCCAGAAGAGACGCGCCTAGCCGCGCTGCGACCAATTCAGCGGATGCTGGAGATGAGTATGGCCTAAAGGGCGCTGCACGAGGATGATTGAAACTTTTCCCACAGATGGAAAACCCCTCTTACTCCCCCTCCCCGCTTGCGAGGAGGGGGTTGGGAGGTGGGGTTCTTCATCCGGCGTGCGGGTGGGACGTCTAGAAATTAGCCTGCCGGTCAGCCCTGGATGAATTGCTGTAGCTTGTCCGCCAGCTGACCGACAAGTCCCTCGTGGCTGTATGCAGCCTGCTGGCATTCCGCCTCAATGCGCTCAACCGCATCTTCCGGCAGGTTAAGCAGCCCCACCAGTCGCTTATAAGCTTCAGCCTCTTCGGCATTAATTGCCGGTTCATCGGCTGTGCGGGCGCTAGAGGCGATCACTTCATACCCCAGTCGCAGCACCAACTCCCGCTCCTCCGGGCTAGGGAGTAGAGGAATTAATTCCTCTAGGGGGATGTTTTGCATCATATAGTCCCGCAGCTCTTCTTTGAGGGATTGCTGCTGCTGGGTGCCGGGGAAGCCAAATAGCAGGCTGAACCGGTCGAGCATTAAATCCACTTCTTCTGTCGCCAGTTGCCCATCAGACCAAGCCATAGAAGCAACAGCCCGCAGCAAGTTCATCTGCCTGGGCGTGATCGAGGGGGGTGGGGGCGGCTGTAGCGGCATAAGTATTTCTCCTTAATTCAACAGTGTTGGAACGCAAATCCATTCCTTACAAGTTGGCAACAACCTATCACGCCCTCGCCACACAACCCTAAGACATAATGATATCTTTAACTGATGGTTTCCCACCAGGTTTAAAAAGTAGGGTGCGTTTCCCCGAAACGCACCCCAAGAGCGGATTTACAAACGAAGTAGGTTTTTCTTCTCTCCCTCCCTGAACGGGTTGGGGGATGGGAGGTGGGATTCTTCCGTCTCCAGAAGCGATTCGGCTTTCTGCAACAGCTGCCCGCTATTCCGCAGTTGGCAGCATCTATCTGAGGGTAGAGAAATCTGCCGCCAGCCAACCGGCAAAGTTTTTCTCCTGCACCGGCTTGCAGCGCTCCACCGGCACCACTTGGTAGCGAGTTGGGCGCGGCTGATCCAAAGTGACTCGCAGGGTGCGCAATTCGTCTTGGTGGAACACCGCCACCTCAATCCTGTCGCCGGCTTTGCAGTCCCTAAGGCGCTCACTGAGCAGCTCCGCCGTCACCCGGATGCCGTCTATCGCCAGCAACTCGTCACCGGCATCAATTCCCGCCAGCTGCGCCGGCGAGTTGAACTCAACAAATTTGATTAACTGCTTACCATTTTCTGCTTTAACTGTCAAGCCGGTGAAAGGCACCGGCTCGCCCTCGTGACCCGGTTGCAGCCGCAGGCCAAAAGGCTCTAAGTATTCATCGAAAGGCAACTCGTCAGTGCCGTCAACGTAGCGCCCGAAGAAATCTCCCAAATCCGCACCGGCAACCGACTCGATAACCTGCTGCAGCTGTGCCGGGGTGAAGCCTATTTCCGATTTACCAAACCGCTCCCACATGACTCGCATCACGTCATCGAGCGAGCGCTGGTTGCCGTGACGCGATCGAATCAGCAAATCCAGCAGCAGCGACACCATTTCCCCTTTCAAATAATAGGAAATTTGGGAATTATTGCTGTTGGCGTCCGGGCGGTAGAGCTTAATCCAGGCATCGAAACTCGACTCGCTAGCCGGCTGCACCTTCCGCCCCGGTGTGGTCTGCACGCGGGTAATTTCCTTGCTTAAGTGCTCCAGGAAACACTTAGCATGGTAGATGCCGGCGCGTAAGGGAATCAGCAAATCGTAGTAGCTGGTGGTGCCCTCGCAAAACCACAGGGAATGCGTGTAGTTTTCTTGTTCGTAGTCAAAGACTTCCAGCTCTTTGGGGCGGATGCGCTTGACGTTCCACAGGTGGAAAAATTCGTGCGCCACTAGCTGCAAGAAGCGCTCGTATTTGTCTTTGGCGCGAAAGCCGAGGCGGTTATAATTTAAGGTGCAGCTGTCTTTGTGTTCCAAACCGCCAAATCCCTGAGAGGACAGGTGCAGCAGGAACAGGTAACGCTCGTAGGGCAGCCCCCCAAACATTTGCGCTTCCACTTGGATGATTTTCTCGATATCGGAAATCATCCGCTCGGTTTGGTCGTTGCCCTGCCCCCAGATTGCCAGTTGGTGGGGTTTGCCGAGGACTTCAAAGTCATAGAGGCGGTGGTTGCCAATCTCGAAGGGGCTGTCCACCAGGGTGTCAAAGTCCTGGGCCCAAAAGGTGTTCGGCTGTCCCGGTAAGGGGTTCAAGGCTGTGGTGACGCGCCAAAAGGGGTGCGGCGGCGATACGGTGACGCGAATAGGTTGCTTTTCAAAGGCTGGCAGGTAAAAGAAGAGGGCGGCTCCGTTAAAATAGCCGTGGGTGGCGTCCAAGTGATTTGTCCGCACGGTCAGCTCGTTGGCAAACACCCGGTAGCGGACAGTCAGTTTTGAGACACCGGCTGTTTGAATTTGCCAGTGATTTTTGCCAACTTTATAGCATATTAATGGTTTTTCGTCAAGGGTTTGAGCGGAGAAATCTTGCAGGTGTTTGGCGTACTCCCGCACCAGGTAGGAGCCGGGGGTCCAAACCGGCATTTTTAAGTCCAGTACGGAAGCGTGCCAGTCTCTGAGGAGTAGGGTGACTTCAAATAGGTGGGTTTCTGGCTGGGGCATGGCCACTTGGTAGTGAATGGCCGGTGCTTGGGCGGGGAGTCGGGTGGGGGGAACTTGGGTTGCTTCTGTCATTTACAGGTGTCCAGCTAACTGGGTCAAAGGTTTGAGATTTATCAAATGCATGGTCTGGCGGTCGGTATCGATCTTGATCCAGCCTTTTTCTCTGAGTTTTTGCATAATTTTGGTCGTTTCTGCCAGGGTGATGTCCGCTACGTCGGCTAAGTCTTGGAAGGGGATGCTGTAGATTTCTATTCCCCTGTCGGTTCGCTGACCGTAGTTTTGGGCCAGGGAGATGAGGGTGTTG
>JALOOK010000365.1 GCA_025454445.1 Oscillatoria sp. Prado101
AGCCCCGACACACTGCTTGCAGGCAACCAAGTGCTTGTCGATTTGAGTGCGCCGGGAGAGGAGTACGAGGGCGCAGGGCATGGGGCACCGGGCACTGGGCATCGGGCACCGGGCACTGGTCACCGGCAACAATCTCAGCAATCCCCAATCCCCGATGGGCAATTCCCAATGCCCACACCCCTTGTAGAAGCCCAAGGGTGGGTAATCGGGCCCAATGGCGAAGTGATTCTCACCGCTGATCCGCCCACCGTCACTCCTGGCAGTCCAAGGCTGACGCCCCCTGAGTGCCGGTCGGGAACTCGCCGCGCCCCCCGCACTCAAGGAAGGCTGTCAAACAGCCCCACCGCGACTTCTTCTGTTATTAGCAATTGGTAATTTATTAAGAGATGATTTATATGAAACCTCTGGGTGGGGCCAGAAACCGGGTTTCTGGGCTTTCTGTGAGAGCCCCTCTCTCTTTTCTTTCCTTGGCGCTCTACCCTTCGGGCAAGCAGCAAGCGCGTCTATGGCTCAGGAGCGGTTTATAAAAGCCAATCACAAATCAATTAACACGGCTCTAAATCACCTCCAAAGCCAATTGGGCTTATGGGCAGTGCAGATTTCCCTTCCATGCAACATTCAAATTCTAAAATCCAACCTCCATCCAGCCCCAACCCAGAGTTTCTCCACCCCGCCACGCCAGAGGAATTTTTGCCTCCCATCAGCCGGTGGACAACTTATGGCGGGCTGGTTCTGCTTGCCGGTTTTTGTGCCGGCATCGCCCTTGCCGGTATTCTCAAATACAGCGTCACCGTAAAAGCCCCTGCCACAATTCGCCCAGCCGGCGAATTGCGCATCGTTCAGTCCGCCGTTGAAGGAACCGTCAAAAGTATCGAAGTGCGAGCCAATAGCAGCGTCAAAGCAGGAGATATCATCGCCACCACCGACGATTCCCGCCTGCAAACTAAAAAGCTGCAATTGCAAGGAAATATCCAGCAAAACCAGCAGCAAATCACTCAACTAGACGCCCAAATTCGCGCCACCGACAGTCAAATAGACGCAGAAAAAGAACGCGCCAGCCGCGCTATCGCCTCAGCACAAGCAAACCTGGCCAGCATCGAGCGCGATTGGCAAGACCGGCAAATCACCGCCAGCAGCGAAGTTCAAGAAGCGGAAGCAAATTTAAGACAAGCTCAGGAAGAACTGCAAAAATCGCAAGCCGAGTTAAAGTCAGCCGAGGCGTCTTTAAAATCGACCGAAGCTTCTTGGAATGCAGCCATAACTCGGCGAGAGCGATACCAGCCGCTAGTAGAATCGGGAGGTTTGTCTCAGGATCAGTTCGAGGAAGTGAAACTGGCGGTTGAGCAGCAACAGCAAGCGCTGGAATCGCAAAAAGCTGTTGTCGAGGGGCAAAAACAAGCAATTGAGCGGCAGGCGTCAGCGGTTGAAGCTGCCCGTGCTAGGGTGAAAAAAGTGTCTGCAGCGCTCAATCCCAGTCAGGCATCTGTGGCAATGGCGAGGGAAAAAATAGCGGAAGAGAAAGCTGCCGGTGAGTCCAGTTTGGCCAGATTGAATCAGGAACGAACGCAGCTATTAGGGCGAAAAGTTGAGCTGCTTAATCAAGTGGAAAGCGACAAGAAAGACCTGCACCAACTGGAAACTGAACTGAAAAATACGGAAATTAGAACACCGGCATCTGGCACGATACAGCAGCTGAATCTCCGCAACACGTCTCAAGTGGTGCGACCGGGGGATGCGATTGCTCAAATTGCCCCCAGTGAGGCTGCTTTGGAGATAAAAGTTTTTGTGGCGTCTGGGGAGATCGGCAAAGTGAAAACCGGCCAAACGGTGTACTTGCGGGTAGGAGCTTGTCCCTATCCCGACTACGGCACCCTCAAAGGCCATATCACTGGGATTTCTCCAGATGCTATCTCGCCTCAAGGCAATAATGCCTCGTTTTTGACCGGCGGCACCCCTGGACTGCAGGGCGGTGGGGGGGGTTCCGCCGGTGCTTACTACGAGGTGACTGTGGAGCCAGAAAGCCGCCTGTTGAGTGCCGGTGGGCGTCAGTGCGCCATCTCTGCCGGTATGGAAGGCGCGGCTGAGATTATCTCCCGAGAAGAGACGGTGCTGACATTTCTTCTCAGAAAAGCAAGGCTGCTATCTTCTTTATGATCTGGATTGGCGACCTGTCAATTCGCCAATAGTCCGATCTCCAGAGCCAGACGCTGTAGGGGCAGCCCCCCGTGGCCGCCCCTAGGCCGATGGCCACAGGCGGAGACTGCCCCATCCCCACACTGTGCGGCGCGAGCGATCCCTTGCAGTTCGGGCATCCGACCGCCGCCACCGCCCCTGATGATTGTTACGATCAAAGAAAGTAGCGGCAAAGGGACATCAATGAGCGTTGCTAAAGAAAAAGAAGATAATGACACGGGCGCGTCAACCTCAGCACAGCTGTTACTGGTGGATGATGAGCCCGGTTTGCGCGAAGCCGTACAAGCCTATCTGGAAGACAGCGGTTTTAAGGTTGACGTGGCCAGTAACGCCAATCAGGGCTGGGAACTGGTGCAGCAGAAGTTGCCCGACTTGGTGATTACCGACATTATGATGCCGCAAGTGGATGGCTATCAATTCCTGAAGCGGCTGCGGGAAGATCCCCGATTTAAGGCCCTGCCGGTGGTGTTTTTAACCGCTAGGGGCATGACCACAGACCGCATCCAAGGCTATCAAGCCGGTTGCGACGCCTATCTTTCCAAGCCTTTTGACCCAGATGAGTTAGTGGCAATTGTGCAAAATTTGCTCTTGCGCCGAGAAGCTGCCAAGGGTGCGGCTGGGGATGGCGAAACGCCGGATATCGCCGAGCTGGCCAGTCAGATTGCTGAGATTAAGTCTCTGTTAACGGGTCGCTCTTCGATCGCCCAAACATCGTCACCGATTAAAATAGACCTGACTCCCAGAGAGCAGAGCGTTTTGGACTTGGTGGCCCAAGGGCTGATGAACAAAGAAATTGCCCGCAAACTAGAAACCAGTGTCCGCAATGTGGAAAAGTACGTCAGCCGCCTGTTCAGCAAAACCGGCACCAACAGCCGCACTGAATTAGTGCGCTACGCCCTGGAACATGGTTTGACCAAGTAGGCTCCCCTATTTTCACCCCCAGTGGGGTGCGCCTCTCTCGCCCCCTGCATTTAATCTGCAATAATTTCGCATTGTTATTAGGAAGTGCGCGTTTTTCGTATGAGTGAGGTACTGAGAAACCCGGTTTCTTAAAGAAACCGGGTTTCTGGCTTGTACTTCATCCAACTGAAAACCGCTGTAAGTTGCCGCTGTGGCGTATGTCGCACCTATTCTTATACCATGAGATTAATCGCACTGCCGCCAGCCGATTTTTTGGATCTCATATCCGGTTAATCGCTTTAATTATTGCCTGGGGTCGCGCCGGCAAATTGCTAGTTGTTAATTTCCAATAAAATACAGCCCTGGGCCAGACAGGCGGGAGTTTTGCAGAGGGGGCAGCAGATGAGACAATTACCGAGTGGGGAGAGACTGGGACAGCCCAGACCAACCCTCTCCCCAAGCAAAGGCACTGCACAAAAGGAACAGCTCAGATGCTCAAAAGAATTGCGACCATACTTCTAGTGGCGGTGACGCTGGCGGTTGCCGGCTGCGTTTCGCCCACCGCCGGCCTCAACAGCTATATCGACAGCACAGATGGCTATCAGTTCCTCTATCCCAACGGCTGGCAGCAGGTGAAAGTCAGCAATGGCCCAGATGTGGTCTTCCACGATTTGATTCAGCAAACCGAGAACGTCAGCGTCGTCATCAGTCCGGTGCCGGACAGCAAAACCCTGGCTGAGTTGGGAACCCCTAGCGAAGTGGGGTACAAACTGTCCAAGAGCGCCATCGCACCAACGGGATCGGGACGCGAAGCCGAATTAGTCAGCGCCGAGGAGCGCCAGTTAGGGGACAAGACCTACTACAAGCTGGAATATGCGGTGAAACTGCCCAATCAAAACCGACACAATCTGGCCAGCGTCGCCGTCAGCCGGGGCAAACTTTACACCTTCAACATCTCCAGCACCGAAGAGCGCTGGCCCAAAATGGAGCAAATGTTTCAGAAAGTGATTAATTCCTTCTCTGTCTATTAATAGTAAGGTGCGTTCCTTTGGAACGCAGCCCACTCAAAACTTTGCCACTGTCCACGCCTATGGAACCGCCAAAATTTTTACTCGCCTCCGCCTCACCGGCACGCCGAAAATTGCTGCAAAGTGCCGGCATTGAGCCTGTTGTTTGGCCCAGCCACATCGATGAGTCGGAAGTCGAGAGTGCCAACCCCGCAGAATTGGTGCAAACCCTAGCTCGGGGGAAAGCCCAGAACATAGCCAGCCGGTTAAAAAATGGAGAGAATCCGCCCGCCCCAAAAACGCAAATCCCTGTGGCAGAAGCACAACTATCGGCATCTTGGCTGATTGCCGGGTGCGATTCCGTTTTGCTGGTCAGTGGAGAAATTCATGGCAAACCGGCTTCCGCGGCGGAGGCAATTGCCCGTTGGCAGCGAATGCGCGGGGCTGTCGGCGAACTTTACACCGGCCACGCCTTAATCGATTTAGAGCGGGATAAAACCATAGTGCGGTGCCAGATGACGCGGGTTCACTTTGCGGCCCCCAGCGATCTGGAAATTGAAGCTTACGTCGCCACCGGCGAGCCACTCTTGTGCGCCGGTTGCTTTGCCCTGGAAGGGCGCGGGGGGCTATTTGTGGAAAAACTCGAAGGTTGCCACAGCAACGTCATTGGCCTTAGCTTGCCCCTGCTGCGGCGGATGCTGGGGGAACTGGGCTACACTGTCACAGACTTTTGGCGGTCTTTGCCTGTCGGTTAAGCTATTCTTGGAAGCGCCGACTTTGCTTGTCACCACCAGCAAAGCGATCAGCAGGATAATGTTCAGCGCGATGCTGCAGGACAGCCACAAATCGTGCGGGTATTTTTTGGTTGCTTTCTTAATAGCCTCCCTTGTCGCTAGAACCAAAGAAGACAGCTGCAGCTGCAGGCTGTCGAGTTGCGCCTTCACCTTCGCGTAGCGGCGGTCTGCGTTCTGCTGTTGCTGGTGCAGTTGCGCTTCTAACCTGTTGATCCTTACCCACACATCGGCTTTGGTTCCTTCCGAAGCCGGTTCTCCTGAGTGGCTAACCGGGCTATTTCTCAGTGTCAGTTTGCTGTTATTCATCATTCGTCTCCAACTCAATGGGTGCTTTCCTTGGCGTTGACTCGATACAGATGCGTTTGGCACCTTCTCGCCGAAGCGTAACGCTGCTATTTAGGCTGATATTTTCGCAGCCTTTGAGCGCGGCTTGGTTTCCCACAGCC
>JALOOK010000366.1 GCA_025454445.1 Oscillatoria sp. Prado101
GTTTGTCAAGCATTTTCGGGAAAATTTTTGAAAATTTTTTCACTAATCCTGAATCGCCCATCTGGCAAGGGTTTGCTCTAGATTGGTAGAGAGCGTGACCAGAGCGTCAGGAGAAAATTTTGTGATGGCCATCGCTGTTTTGCCCCACCGGCCCCTCAACCGTGGCCATCAACTGCTGATGGCCCAACCGATTGTGGGATTCTGTTTCTCCCCCCCTCCTCCCTGGTGGGGGATGGGGCTGGGAGGGTGAGGGGTTCTTCCCATCTCACGAGATATTCCTCTGGAGAGCCGGCAGACGTCTGGCGGAGCCGCCCCGATGAGTGCCGGTGGCCACAATCTGTCCTAACAATCACAACTCCGAAGTCCGCAGCGCTCGGCTATCGGCTTCAGTTTCACAAGCCCGCGCCAGATCACCGGCAGCCCGTGCCGCCGACTGTCAGGCAGAGGGTATCCTAGAAAGCGGGATCAACTCACAGATTTAACCCAATCCTCAGCCAATCTCAAGAAGCGAGTATCTCCTCAGCTAGCTCATGGATCACGCAACCGCCCGTAACTTTGTCATCAATCAGGGAACCGCTCTGCTAACCCAGAAAAATCCCGACGCTCTCCTGATGCTCCTCAAGCAGGGCAAACCCCCGATTCCCGGTCAAATGACCTCTCTGTTGCTAGCACTGAAAGTCCTGTTTGACGCCCTCAAGGACACCCCCAGCTTCGACCGGCAGCTGGCTTGCGCCCTGCACCTCCTGGCCTTTGAAAGCCGCCAGCTGTTTGTATATGGCCAGATGACAGGGATCGATTGGCCACCGCTGCTGGACGAAGACCTCAACCGGCTGGGGCTGGCTGTCAAGAGCATCTTTACCGGCGTCTGGCTATCCCTAGTTTGAGGAGCGGACAATACTCGTGATTACAGGTAAAACCAAACTCCTAGGACTGATAGGTCATCCGGTGGGGCATTCCCTGTCGCCGTTGATGCACAATGCCGCAATTGCCCATCTGGGACTGGATTATGTCTATCTCCCCTTGCCGGTCAAACCAGAGGATCTCCCAGTCGCTGTTGCCGGCTTTGCCGCTCTCGGTTTAGTGGGATTTAGCGTCACCATTCCCCACAAACAAGCCATTTTGCCCTTTTTATCGGAAATCTCCCCAGTAGCCCGCGCCGTGGGTGCCGTGAACACAGTCTGGCACACCGGCAGCGGCTGGGCAGGCACAAATACCGATGTCGAGGGCTTTCTCGCTCCCCTGCTCGCCTGCAATCGCGATTGGAGCCAAACCTCAGCCCTAATTTTAGGTGCCGGCGGCGCGGCGCGGGCTGTTGTCGCCGGTTGCGCCCAGTTGGGCATTCCGGTAGTTCGCATCGTCGGGCGTCACCGGCACAAACTCGAAGCATTCCAGCAAAGTTGGGTTAATTCCCCCGTGCCGGTGCTGGCCACCCACACCTGGGAAGAACTGCCCCAGCTGCTTCCCCAATCCTCCCTGCTGGTTAACACCACGCCGGTGGGCATGTATCCCAAAGTGGACGAAATGCCAGTCAGTGCCTCTGACATGGCGGCACTCCCCACCGGTGCCATTGTCTATGACCTGATTTACACCCCCAACCCCACCCAATTTCTCAAAGCTGCTAGTTCCACCGGCGCGATGGCCATTGATGGGCTGGAAATGCTCGTCGGGCAAGGAGCCGCTGCCTTACAAATCTGGCTGCAGCAGCCAGTGCCGGTGGCTGTCATGCGCCAATCCCTGCGCCTGCACCTGGGCTTGCCCACTTGACCGGCCAGCCACCCAATTTTAGAGCAATATTCACGCTTGGGAACGGACATGAAGGTCTATTGCCACATCTGCGTTAATCAGCTACAGGCTGCGGTTCAATATTTAAAACCGCAGCTTGTAGCTTTCTCGACGCGGATAGGAAAACATACGAATGTCCTAATCCATATGGTAACAGCTATACCACCGCATGAGCGCAACCCACCCTCCTTCCGTCTGCCAACCGGCCCAAAAAGAATTCCAGGGACAGGCGTCTCCCCTGTCCCACAGCTTCTTAAAAGCTGAGCAGCTCAAAATATAGCATTTATAAATTATTCGGAAAATCCTCTCTCTTTCTTTCTTGGCGTTATTGGCGTTATTGGCGGTTCCTAAAAAAAATAATTTAACCTGCAGTGACAGCCGAAAAGGCCAGCCATTCACCACATATTTGCGGTAAAATGATGGGGGAAATAGCTGACAACAATTAATCCAGTCATTAGGGAGTTAATATCATGGTAAAAATGCGTTCGCGAGCCATTACTGTTGCGATTGTCTCCTGTCTAATCGGGATAGCTACATGGTTATGCACGCCCCCGGCGTGGGCGCTCACCCAGATTAAACTGACCGACCTTTCCTACAAGGACTGTCCCTCGGAACTCGCCGAAGGAAGCGTCACCAGTGGCGGAAACCCAATGGCTGCCAACTGCTTTATCGTCACCGGCAAAGCCGTCAACACCACTTATAAAACCGTTTACGATGCGGATATTTTTGGCCGCATCTACGATGCCAATAATAACAACGTGTTGCCCAACCGCACCCGTCTCGGATCGATCGAGAAAGTCCCACCCGGCGTCAGCGAGTTTCAACTGCGAATCACCGTGCCGGCTAATCAGCCGACTCCCCTGAAGCTAGAACAATTCAAAGCTGCCGGTTTCGCCGGCAGGGTTCGCAATTACTGACAGCGCTGTAAAATCCGGTTGGCTAGTTCAAATACATTTTAGGGGCAGCTTGCAGTGATAACTTTAATCCTTGCTTCAAAATAGACAGTAAGCGCTAAAGTCCCGACCGGCTCGCCCGCCACTTGTAGAGCAAGCAATTAACCGGATTTTAGATAAATCGCACCGGCAGGGGCGTCTGGCAGCAGGCCACGGGTGCCGATTCGGGATGGGCCAGATAAGCATAAGCACCGGCATTGCTTGGCAGCCGGTGCTCCCTGTGTTGAGCGAGTTGAAAAACCTTGTAAATAGAAAGCCCAGGGCCATTAAAAGGCAAATACCCTAAGTAGAGTCGGGAGAAGCTGCTGGACAAATTGCAGGAGGACGATGGCGAGGATAGCGGAGAAGTCAATACCGCCGAGGGGGGGAATGATAGAGCGAAACAGGTTGAGGTAGGGGTCAGTTAACTGGCTGAGAACGGAAAAGGGCGGGTCGTACCAGTTGATATTGGGAAACCAGCTCAAGAGAATCCGAATAAACAGCAGCACCAAGTATATGCTCAAAAAGCTGCTGAGGGTATTAACCAGTAGCAAGACTGCGGAATCCATAGACTTTGAAGCTTCCTTTAGTATTTCACAGACTGTTTGGACTTGATTTAGTGTAATCGATTTCAGTCTGGCGAGGGGGGAGCGAAGGCGGCCCGCTGCCGCCAATCCTTGGCCTGGTGGCGCTTTGGCAGGGATTCAGGCATCTTCAGCTAGCGAGCGCTCACTGTTGCGTGCCGGTGGGGTGCCATTCACATCCCTGAGTTGCACCCGCACCTCGTCGATCGCCTCATTGAGCTGAGCGATTTTATCCTCCAAGCTGCGACGCGCCGCTTCAATACTCTCTTGTTTGGGAGGACGGCTTCTCCCTTTGATCGCAGACGGCTCTGGCACATTGGCGGGCCGTAACTTGTCCTCGTCGGCAGGGGTTTCGTCAGCGCGTCGAGATAGCAGGACGCCCAAAACCCCACCGAGCAAGCCGCCCACTACAGCGCCGGCGAGAAATCCACCTGTAAAACCATCTCGATTGCTCATCGTTTATAATTGGTAACTTTGCTTTAATTTCAGCTTAACCGCTGGCTGGGAGCGCTGCCTACTGGGGGTTGGAGACGGGGTTGCGGAAGAATTCGGCGAGCTGCGGCCCGGGCCCTCTGCCCTAGCCGTTCAGGTGCCAAAGGTGCGGTCGCCGGCATCTCCCAACCCGGGCACAATAAAGCCACGCTCGTTGACCCCCTCATCAATGGCAGCTGTGTAGACGTTCAAACTCGGATAGGCTGCCCCCAGCTTTTGCAGGGCCGGTGGGGCAGCCACCACAGAAATGATCCGGACCAGGGCTGGGTCAACCCCGCGCTGGGTGAGTTCGGCCATCGCGGCCATTATCGTCCCGCCTGTGGCCAGCATGGGGTCGCTGATCAGCACCCGCGTCTGAGGGGCGAACTGCTGGGGCAACTTATTTAAATAGCAGCTGACTGCGAGCGTCTCTCGATCCCGAACCATGCCTAGATGGTATATCGCCGCTAAGGGCAGTACGGTTTGCGCACCTTCCAGCAGGGCCAGTCCCGCCCGCAGCACCGGCACCACCACCAACGGCACATCCGGATTGACAATCGTCGCCGGAGAGGTGGTCAAGGGTGTCTGCACTGTCGTTTCTTCACAAGCCAGCCAATCTCGGCTGGCCTCGTAAGTCAGCCAGCGTCCCAGTTCTGTCATGGCGCTGCGAAACAGCGCCGGTGGGGTCAAGGCGTCGCGGGCGACAGCCAGCCAGTGCTTGATTAGGGGATGGGGGGGAACGTACACACGCAGTTGGAGCGTCATAGGTGGGAACGTGGGCGGGATGCCAGCGATGAAACCTGAACGATCATACTCCCAAGTGGTGCACCGGCAGCACCTGGAGTCCCAGGCATCCAGAGGCAGGAAATTTTTTTAAAATTAATTGACAATTCTTATCAACAAACGCTATAGTAGCTTTCAGTGTTCTCCTCTCTAAGTACCGGCAGGCGGGATCGGTAAGTCGTAGCAAACAGATCCCGTGCTTTTTTTTTGGGAGTACCCAGTCGCCGGCAAAGGTAGCGGGTAGGATAAAGTAAAGAAATGTTTCGCGCTCGCACCCACCCATGCCTGCTAATACCACCACTACCCAGCAGCTATCCGATCAGGCCAGTTCAGGGACAGAATTTGACGTTATTGTCATCGGCTCCGGCATCGGAGGATTGGTCACGGCCACCCAGCTGGCGGCAAAGGGAGCCACAGTGCTGGTGCTGGAACGCTATCTGATTCCCGGAGGCAGTGCCGGCTACTTTGAGCGGGAAGGCTACCGCTTCGATGTCGGAGCCTCGATGATTTTTGGATTTGGCCTGGAAGGCACCACCAATCTCCTCACCCGCGCCCTACAGGCGGTGAACGTCAGCCTGGAAACGATACCCGACCCAGTGCAGATTCACTATCATCTGCCGGGGGGGCTGGAGCTACAAGTTCACAAAGCTTATGAGAAATTTTTGCAAGAACTGGCCAGTCACTTCCCCCACGAGCGGCAGGGGATTCGCCAGTTTTATGACGAGTGCTGGAAGGTGTTCAACTGCCTGAAATGCGCCTTTGTACTCATCA
>JALOOK010000019.1 GCA_025454445.1 Oscillatoria sp. Prado101
GGGGGTGGGGGGGGGGGGCTCATCCCCGAAATATGCAATTTAAGTTTAACATAGCAGTATGGCGGCTGTTCGTCTCGGAACTGTTCCCCTTGCGCAAAACCCTTTTGTGAAAAACCTATTCCCCAAACCCCCCTTCCCCCCGCTCCGCCTCAGGGAGCAAATCGGGACGGCGCTGGCGGGTGCGCAGCAACTGCTGCTCGCGCCGCCAGCGGGCGATTTTTCCGTGATGGCCAGACAGCAGCACCTCCGGCACCTTCCACCCCCGGAACACCGGCGGGCGAGTGTAGTGGGGGTAGTCCAGCAAATCGCTCTCAAAACTCTCGCAGATCAGGGACTCGGCATTGCCCAAGGTTCCAGGGAGCAGGCGCACCACGCCATCAATGAGGGCCAGGGCCGGAATTTCGCCGCCGGTGAGGACAAAATCCCCCAGCGACACCTCGCGGGAGACCAAGTGCATCACCCGCTCGTCCACCCCTTCATAGTGCCCGCAGAGCAAAACCAGCTGGTCAAAGTCGCGGACGAGATCCCGAAACAGCTTCTGGCGCATCGGTTCCCCCTGGGGGGTGAGGTAAATCACCTCCCGTCTGGGTAGCACCGGCACCGACTCCACCGCCGCAAAAATCGGCTCGGGCTTCATTACCATACCGGCACCGCCGCCGTAGGGCTCGTCATCGGCACGGCGGTGCTTGTCAGTGGCGAAGTCGCGGGGGTTCACCAAGTGGACAGAAGCAATATTTTTGGCCAGGGCTTTGGCCAGCAGCCCGGATGCCAGGGCAGAGGTGAAAAAATCTGGGAACAGGGTGACAAGATCGAATCGCACAGTGGCTCCACGCTGCAGGCAAACCTTAAGAAAATCCAGCAGAAAGGAATTAGAGCGCCTTTCATGCCCGATCATAATCCATTGCTTGCGCAAGACCGGCTTTTCACAATGGGCCTAAAGGTCTTGCCCAGTCAAAGGGCTGTCAGTGATGGTTTGGCAGGAATTGGCGCTATCAGCGGCGGGGATTGTGAGACAATGGACAACCAGCCTGAAGTTGTTTGGGCCAGCCAGAATTAGCCCAGACCGGTGGCTACAACCCAGAGCGAAGCAATATCTCTTGAGTGGTCACGCTCCGGCCAATCGCTCACCTACGCCTAAAACTAAGGCCATGCTGCAGTTACAAGATCAATCCCTAGAACCTCGGATGCCGCAACCAACTAAAACAACCGTCATGGTAATTGGCGGAGCGGAAGATAAAGTGCACGGACGCGAGATCCTGCAAACGTTTTTTGCTCGTTCGGGAGGAACGGAGGCCAAAATTGCGATTATCCCGTGCGCTTCCCGAGAACCCGTCGCTACTGGGGGCCGCTACTTTACCATTTTTCAGGACATGGGTGCCAAGTCTATTGAGGTGCTAGACATCCGAGAGCGGGCGCAGGGAGAAGACCCCATTTGGCAAGATTACCTGGAAGGCTGCACAGGGGTATTTATGACCGGCGGCGACCAATTGCGCCTTTGCGCTCTGCTCGCCGATACGCCGCTGATGGAAAAGATCCGCCTGCTCGTGCAGCTCGGCCAGATAACCCTGGCCGGCACCAGCGCCGGCGCAGCTGTCATGGGACATCACATGCTGGCCGGTGGGGGCAGCGGCGAGTTTCCCAATCGCTCTCTAGTAGATATGGCCACCGGTCTGGGAATTATTCCAGATGTGATAGTAGACCAGCACTTTCACAACCGCAACCGCATGGCTAGGCTGATGAGTGCGGTGGTTTCCCATCCAGACCGCTTGGGGGTGGGCATTGACGAAGATACCTGCGCCATGTTTGAAAGCGACGGGCTAATTAAAATTATGGGCAAAGGCACAGTGACCGTTATTGATCCCACCGAAGAGTTCTACACCAATCAGCCTTATGTGGGAGCAACTGACCCCTTGAGCGCTTTCAACCTGCGGGTACATATCCTTTGCCACGGCGATTGCTACGACCGGCACCGCCGTCTCGTTATTCACCCTCAACACCGCCCTGCCAACTAACAGCAAAGAAGGACAAAGACACCCACACAAAACACAGGGGAGAAAGGAGCGGCGCGGCGGGAGTGGGGCATCGGACTTGAAGCGCAAAAGGAGAAAATTTTTCCGTCTCCTCCCCTTTCTGTTCTCCGGAAGCTCCTCTTCTCCCGCCCCTTCCTTGGCCTGCTGAAAAAAGTTCACTGCGAACAGTTAACCAGCTTTGGCAAGCGTGAAACTAGATAAAATGCCCCAACTGTTTCCATGCATTCGCGCATCATCCTCGGACAGTCCTATGAAAATACTTAAAATTCAGACATTGCGGGGTCCCAACTACTGGAGTATCCGACGCCACAAACTGATCCTCATGCGTCTGGACTTGGAAAACCTGGCAAACAAGCCGACCAATCAAATCCCCGGCTTCTACCAAGGTCTGGTTGAAACGCTGCCCAGTTTGGTAGATCACCACTGTTCCCCAGGCTGTCGGGGTGGGTTCCTCAGCCGCGTCCAAGAAGGGACAATGATCGGGCACGCGGTGGAACATGTGGCTTTGGAACTGCAGCAGCTGGCCGGCATGCAGGCCGGTTTTGGCCGCACCCGCGAAACTTCCACCCCGGGCGTCTATCAGGTGGTGTTTGAGTACCTCGAGGAGCAAGCCGGTCGCTACGCGGCGCGAGCGGCTGTGCGCCTGTGCCAGAGTATTGTCGATACGGGGCGCTACCCCCAGTCGGAACTCGATCAAGATATCAAAGACCTCAAGGATCTCTGGGCGGAGGCGGCTCTCGGACCGAGTACGGAAACGATCGTTAAAGAGGCTGAGGCTAGAGGCATTCCCTGGTTGCAGCTGCCGGCTCGCGCTATGATCCAGCTCGGCTATGGCATATACAGCAAACGGGTTCAGGCTACCCTCACCGATTGCACCGGCATTTTGGGCGTTGAACTCGCCTGCGATAAGGAAGGCACGAAAACCATGCTGCGCACCGCCGGCGTGCCTGTCCCCCGGGGGACGGTGATCCGCTACCTGGACGAACTCGAAGAAGCGATTGAGGAAGTTGGCGGCTTCCCGATCGTGATCAAGCCCCTCGACGGCAACCACGGGCGCGGGATCACGATCAACATCACCTCCAGCGAACAGGCTGAGGAAGCTTACGACGCAGCTAGCGCCGCTTCCAAAACTCATTCGGTTATTGTCGAACGCTATTATACAGGTCGCGACCACCGCGTGCTAGTGGTGAATGGCAAACTGGTGGCGGTGGCTGAGCGGGTGCCGGCTCATGTGGTGGGCAATGGCGTTTCTACGATTGAGGAACTAATTGCGGAGACGAATCGCGACCCGAATCGGGGCGTGGGCCACGCTAACATCCTGACTCGCATTGAAGTTGACCGCACCAGCCTCCAGCTGCTGGAAAATAAAGGCTACACTCTGAAAACGGTGCTGCCTATTGGGGAGGTTTGCTACTTGCGAGCTACGGCGAACCTCAGCACCGGCGGCATTGCTATTGACCGCACTGACGAAATCCACCCGGAAAATATCTGGCTGGCGCAGCGGGTGGCGAAAATTATCGGCCTTGACATTTGCGGCATGGATGTGGTAACGCCAGACATCTCCCGCCCGCTGCGGGAAGTGGGCGGCGTGATTGTTGAGGTCAACGCCGCCCCCGGATTCCGCATGCACGTCTGCCCCAGTCAGGGGCTGCCGCGAAATGTGGCAGCGCCGGTGCTGGACATGCTGTTCCCCCCCGGAACGCCCAGTCGCGTTCCGATTCTGGCTGTCACCGGCACCAATGGCAAAACGACCACGACGCGCCTGCTGGCCCACATTTACAAGCAAACGGGCCGCACGGTGGGCTACACGACTACGGATGGGATTTATATCGGCGACTATCTGGTGGAAAAAGGCGACAACACGGGACCCCAAAGCGCCGGGCTGATTTTGCGCGACCCAACTGTTGAGGTGGCAGTGCTGGAAACGGCGCGAGGCGGCATTCTCCGCTCTGGGTTGGCGTTTGACACCTGCAATGTCGGGGTGGTGCTCAATGTCTCTGCTGACCATTTGGGCATTGGGGATATTGACACGATTGAGCAAATGGCTGCCGTTAAGAGTGTGCTGGCGGAGGCGGTGATGCCCACCGGCTACGCCGTGCTCAACGCGGACGATCCCCTGGTGGCGGCAATGGCCAAGAAGGTGAAGGCTCTGGTGGCTTACTTCTCGATGAACCCAGACAATCCCCTGCTGCGCGAACACACCCGCAAAGGCGGTTTGGCGGCGGTTTATGAGAATGGCTATCTGTCGATTTTGAAGGGGGACTGGACGCTGCGGATTGAGCAGGCGGTGAATGTGCCCCTGACTTTGGAAGGGCGAGCTCCGTTCCAGATTGCTAACGCCCTGGCTGCCTGTCTGGCGGCTTATTCGCAAGGGGTGAGCATTGACGACATTCGCGCCGCTTTGGACAGCTTCACGGCGTCGGTGAGCCAGACTCCCGGACGGATGAATCTGTTTAATCTGGGAGCGTTTCACGTTCTGCTGGATTACGCCCACAATGCGGCGAGCTATGAGGCAGTGGGCAGCTTTGTCCGCAACTGGCCAGGGGAGCGGATTGGCGTTGTCGGTGGCCCGGGAGACCGCCGCGATCAGGATTTTGTCGCCCTCGGCAAGCTCTCGGCGGAAATTTTTGACCGGATTATTGTTAAGGAAGATTACGACACCCGGGGACGCCCGCGCGGCGATGCCGCTAAGTTTATCTGTGAGGGAATTGCCCAAGCTAAGCCGGAGAGCCGGTGTGAGGTTATTTTGGATGAGACGCTGGCGGTTAATACGGCGCTTGATGGGGCAACCCCTGGCAGTCTGGTGGTGATTCTGCCGGAGACGGTTAGCGGTGCCCTTCGCTTGATTGAGGCGCGTAACCCTATTCCCGATAATAAGAGTTTGCCTGCTGTCGCACCGGCACGAGCCGTTCCCGACAGTGTGCCCTCTTCTGTGAGCAACGCCGTCTGATACCGAAACCCGGTTTCTTGGGGGGGCTGAGAAGGGCTGAGAAACCGGGTTTCTGAACAGAAACCCTCTGCCCAGAAACCGGGTTTCTCAACAAATCTTTCGGGCGGGATGCAAAATTTGTCGCAGAAACCCGGTTTCTTGGGGGTTTCTTGGGGGTTTCTTGGGGGGGTTGAGAAACCGGGTTTCTGAATACATCTTTCGGGCGGGATGCAAAATTTGTCGCAGAAACCCGGTTTCTGGGGGCTTGGCACCGGCATCTATTTTTTCACGCACCTCTCATCCGCAGCAGTGCGCACCGCACCCAAAAGGGTGGACACAAACACGCAGCGTTTGGGAGTGCCGGTTTTCGTGGTTAGGTTTATCCTTCCCAGCTGTCCGTTTGTGTTACCTTTATGGTTAAATTGAACTCGCCACAGACTGTTTTTGTTATCTTTATAAAAGGTGGTGTTGTCTGGATCTATTTTAACGCTTTCTTGCTCAAGGGTATTCCAAATGCTGGGCACAGTATTGTCCGGGTGAACCGCCCACTGAACTTTGCCATTTTGCTCCCGAAAGCTGGCTTGCAAGGTGCTTTTTTGCAGCTTGGCAGTCATTTGGGCTTGGCGAATTGCCTGTAAGGCGGTATGTTGAGCGCTGTTTAGCCGCATCCGCGCCAGCCACCCCAGAAAGCCGGCACCAGCAACTGCTGCCAGAATGCCAACAATAGCTATCACAACTATCATCTCTGCTAGGGTGAAACCGGCAGTTGCCCGATTCAGCCGGTGTGGCAGCTTGTTTTGCTGTAAAATGGGGATTAATTCCAGCATCTGAAAACAGCTAAGGCTAGAGGTTATTTGCAGATACTCTCTTATAGCCGGTTCTGCTTGTAGCATCCAGGGGCTCTCCCCCCTCACCCCCGTCTCCTGAAGTATCAGACGCTCTGGGGCGCGTTCTACAAGAGGTTAGAGGCGCAATTCGGCATTCTCCCAAAGGAGATCCGTTTGATGAGTGTTTTTCTTGCCGCTCACCTAAGTGAATACTGCTATAAATCCTGCGCCACCCAGTTTAGGGCATCAGCCCGCCGGAGGTGCGGAGAGGGTGGAGAGGCGATAACCCCGAGGCTCTGGGGCGCATTATACAAAAGGATATCCGTTTGATGAGTGTTTTTAGGGCTGCCGGTGCGAGAGGGTGAGAAACCGGGTAAATCCTGCGCCACCCAGTTTCAGGCATCAGTCCGCCCGGAGTGCGGGGAGGGTGGAGAGGCGAGCGGAGGATATGGGGCGCGTTATACAAAAGGATATACGTTTGATTAGTGTTTTTATGATCGCCGGTGCGCGGGGGTGAGAAACCCCTTTTCCGCGATCCCCATGTCTTAAACTAACTGCCATGAAACTTGGGAAAAGTGCCGGTTAATTGCACTTGTCGTCACTAGCAGTTTGCAGGGCACCTAAAATCGTTTTAACAATCACGCAGCGCTTATTGCCACCATTTTTATTGGACAGTACGATCTTTGGGGGAAGTGATTGTCCTGAAGGAATCTGACCTTTGTAGTCAAAACTAACAGCCCAGGAAGCAGAAGTTAATATAACATCTGGCTCATCAATGGTATTCCAACTGGTGGGAGCCGTTGTGTCAACCTGAACCGCCCACTGAACTTGGTCTCCCTGTTGCTGAAAGCTGGCTTTCCAAGTGCCTTTCTTTTGCCTAGCAGTAGTTTGGGCTTCGCGAATCGCCAGCAAAGCAGTATCTTGCGCTTTGTTGACGCGCATCCGCGCCATCCAGCCCCTATAACTAGCACCGCTTATCGCTGCTAAAATGCCAACGATAGCCACAACGACTATCATTTCTATCATAGTAAAACCGGCAGTTGAGCTGTGCGATTCCAGCTGCCGGCGCTTGTGTCTTTTCAGAAAGGAAAGGATCGGTTTCATAGCGGCTGTCATTGGTTAATTGTTAGTCAGGTCAGGAGGTATATAGTTTAACACTGTGCGCGTCTTAACCTGAGCTTGCAGTTTGGGTAAATAAGCGGGATTGCGACCAATCTGACCAGCTCGTTTTATAGCGTTACCGCGCAAATAGACAATCACATCCTGTCCCTGTATCCCTTGGCTGCCGGTTAGTTTTTTAACACAGGCATAAAAGCTCGTATTATTGGCAGTATTCAGGGCATCCGGAGGCGTTCTGCTGTAATCAGTTGGGCAAAGTTGCCAACTCGTATCTGGATCGGTGCCGTAGTCCACCAAATCCACCAAAACATCCTCGTTATAAACTGGAGTTGAAGATACGGTAGTTTGGCCATCTTTGGTGCGAGGCCAGAACTGAAAGCTCGTGTCCGAATCAGCAGGATTTTTCCAACCCTGTGTTTCTTGCATCGCTTTCAGGTTGGAATATTGACGGAGTTGAAAGCGGCTAATGCGGGCAGGTCCCTCCCAAGTCTCGCCGGTATTATCTGTTCTCAGAGAGTAAACAACAAGCGTATAAGTGTTGCGAATTATCTTGAGAGCGTTACAAGTAGCTTCTTTGCTCCCACTGCAAGAGTCTGGTATTTGGTCTTCGGACTTGGTGCTGTAAGGAACTTCATCCAATTTCCAAAAAGCTAGAATCGGCGTCACCCCAGCGGGAAACGGAATAACATTGCGCAACCCTGGACAGTAGTTCGCATCACCTGGACTCCCCCGTCCATTCAAGCATTCTCCTTCATAAACGTAAATCCCCTCTTCCAAGTCTGATGCAATGTAATCCAGAGCCATCGTCATATCTTGCTGGGTTTGGGCCAGAGCCGCTGATTTTTTATCCGTATTCAGCAGCTCAACCACCAAAAACAGCAGCCCAGAAATCACCAGAAAGCTGACGATCACAGACACCAAGAGCTCAATTAAAGTGAACCCCGCCGTTTTGCGCCGGCTCAGAAGAGTCAGGCAAATTCTTAAAATCCCTTGCAAATCTTTCTTAGCCATTGCTGCCGGTCCGGTAAAAAATATGCGTTTCGCCCCAGCTTCACCCCTGAGATTGCTAATCTCCAGGGCATTTGCCGTTCTGTGGCATGACCCCCATTTCCCTGTACAGATTGCAGTAAGCCTCTGCAGAGATATTCAAATTACTTCTCACAATTGGTGCCGAAATAGATACGAGAGGGTTACTCACTGAAAAGCCTGAAGTTAGGCCCAAACTAACTGGTGTTGTTTGTAACGGTTTGCCAGATTCTAGCGCCGCTCGCGTGTACACGCGCACTCCCATCACGAATGCAATCGGCAGACTTTTTGGATTGCCGCTAGTTGCGGGAGTCGGCGTGCGAAACGCTTGCACCCCCAAATCCCAATTCTTATCGCCGTTTATATCTGTGACGCACCAAATTTGGGTCGGACTAGCACCAGCTGGAGCACTGGTAACTGGACAGGAAGGTGGATTTGCTCCGGGAGGTGCCGGTGGCCCAACCTGGTTGATGTCATAAATACTCGCCTCAGGCGGAAGTTTGCTCTCCCAGCTCTGGTTTGACCCCCCTGATTCCACCTCCACCCGCACCCGGTCCAGTTCCCCCACAGCCAATTTCATCCCCTGTTGGGCTCGGTAATTTTGCACCCGAGTGGCCATCGCGATCAGCAGCGGCGGCGTGATGGCGGCGATCACAATCGCGATCACCACAATTCCCATCAGGCACTCCATCAGCGTCATCCCTTGTTCCGTGCGTTTGGGTTTAGTCGGTTGCATCTTCAGCCTCCGCAATTAGTCGATGGCATGATAGCTTTGCGCAGCATGCAAATGTACCTGTCATCTGCTTTCAGCTCCCGGTAAAATTCACTGCGTTCGTCTGATGGCAGCATCATCCGGTTGGCCACTTTGCCCGCTTGCGCGTACTGCAGTCCCACATCGTAACCCCAGCGCCGGTTCGGTGGCCAGTAATATTTAAAGTTTTCTGGACTTGTGGGTGAAGTTCCCGGTTCCCAAGCATCCTGATCCCAAGGACCGGTGGCGTAGGTGCTAAAGTTGAGCTGAACCAGCGAACCAGAGAAGAACAGATCGTTTTCCGTACCTGTGGCGTATAAACTTCTAGCCCAGTTTTCCAGGAACCGAGGGAAGTTGTGCAAACCCCCATTGCTCTGGTTCTGCCTTAAAGGCACAGTGCCACTGATAATCACCGCATTGA
Source organism: Oscillatoria sp. Prado101 (assembly GCA_025454445.1). GTDB lineage: Bacteria > Cyanobacteriota > Cyanobacteriia > Cyanobacteriales > Oscillatoriaceae > Oscillatoria. Next base: position 9,104 of record JALOOK010000019.1, read on the forward strand.
CCCGACCAGGCCCTGCAAGGTTTAACTGTCTGTTCTCGCTGAACGTCCGGAAGTCTCCGGTTGCGTAGGAAGTAGCGGTGCCGCCGGCATTATAAAATTTTATTTCCCCATTGCGGAACACCTTGATTGGCCCAACACAGCCCCGTTTGCCTGAGTTGTCTGTAATTGCTGTCCTTAGATCGAAAGGATTTTCGCAAACATACCCTGCCCCCGTTGCTGCTATTCCGCTGGGATCTCCTTTCCAGTGACCGCCTCGGTAAGAAGAGACGCTACTGCCGGTACACCCGCCATTATTAGCGCGAACCCCGCTTTGGATCGTGCCGTCACAGAAGGTATTGGAAAGGATGCTCACTGCATCGGAAACTATTTCTGTAGGACGCCAAGTGTCTGTTGCCGGTTTGGCAAAGCTCTGATTCAAATCCTTTCTGTCGTAGAAATTGGAGTAGTCCGTTTTGAGCGATTCAGTAAATTCCTCCAGGAGATTACCATTATTGACAGTGGCATTCGTACTGTGCGGGTTGAAATCTCCCCCGATATAAACCGGGTTGTCCGAAACAAAGGACAAACCGCTCTCCAGATTGTAATCCTGACTGTTGGGGTCGGTTTTTAGAGGCTCTCGCCGCAAATCCAGCCCGTTGCGCAACCGGAACCCGTAAGGACGCCGGTCTGGGTCAGCAACAAAATCAACCGGTTTGGGACTGATGCCATTGACCAGCGCCGGATCGCTAGGCGTCCACACATTCATGCTACTGCCCACCGGCCTGGCAATCGCATCCTCCCGCACCGCATCTTCGCGGAAGGCATAGACTATGCTGCTCCTTGGCAGCCAGGTATCATCTTTGATGGCACTCTTCCGCAGCATGCCCAAATCCAGATCCAGCACCCGCACGCTCATCATCTGCCGGCCATCAAAGAGGGCCTTGTCCAGGAACGGCACTGATAAATTCGGTGTCGTAGCGTTGGCATTGGTTGTCGCGTCAATAATCCCGTTGGCCCCCGTCGCGTTATCGAGTTTCGGCAGTTTCCACCCTGTTAGAGATCGGGGCAGGAGGGCAATCTTGGCGATGCCATTTTCCGTCCCATCCTCGACACCATTGCTATTCGTGTCTTCCAGGACTTGATAGTTCAAGTTCCAGTTGGCACCCTTGGATTTTGCAGCGTCATAGATGTAGGGGTCAGAGGGGTCATTGACATAGAGTTCGTTCGTGGGTTGGACAGCAGGACTGCCAACAGTAACTGCAGCTGGGGGATTTCCCAGGTGGTTGTGGATGTATTTGGGGAAAAGGTAAAACAGCGAGGGGAATTTGGGGCCGGTCGTTGCCGTCGGGCAGAGCTTCTGCACGATGTTATTGTAAGCAGCTGGAACAGAACAGGAATAAAATCCCGATGTTCCAACCACTTCTGTTCCCAATCCCGAATCAAAACCCCGTACTCGATCTCGTTCGACTTGTTCCTTCAGGTGGATCAGTCGAGCCAGCTCCTGCTGTGCCTGTGGCAGTGCTGCAATGTAGGCATCAGGAGGTAGTTTATTGGCAGTTGCTCCGGGTATTGATGCCAGTGGTATGGGGGGAATCTGAGTCCCATCGTTGAGAGTAACCTCGATATTACTACCGTTAACGGTCACTTCACCATTATTTGAATCTTTGGTATTATCACTCAGCTTTCCCAGCGCTGTATCCAGATTAGATAATAAAGTTTGATTGCTGGTATTAGCGTAATCAAAATCCTGCAAATAGCTGATATTGTACGCCAGCATCCCCAGCATACCGGCTGCCGTGTGCAGGTTGGACTTGTCCGCAATGCTGAGGTTGTCGTAACTTGTCCCCGCATCCAGCCGGCGAATCGTTTCCCGCAGGTTGGAAAAGTTCCCCCACATCGTCAGGTAGGGATAGGGGTGAACCGTTGTCCCTGACGTTTCTTGCTTGGGCGGGAAATCCCCGTCCGGATCGCCGGCAAAATAGGCCAAGTTCCTCAAAGCTTTACCTAGAGGCTGGCTGCTGGCAATAGCACTCTGAAACGCTGTCTCAGTTTGGGTGGCTCCCGGTACGACATTGAACTCCCAGCCGTTCGTGCCTTTGCCGTAGAAGAAGTCGGTGAGGATTTCGTTTTTATCGTTGCCAAAGGTATCTCCAAAAAGGCCAGACCCTCCGCTGGCTGCTGCTTTGGTTTTAAACGGCGTGCCCGGATTGCTAAACTTTGTGCTGTCCTGAAGGGTTTGCACCGTCCCCGGGTGAACCGTTGTGGCCACGAACGCCACCGGGAAATAACCCTTATCGTCGCTGGTGTAGTGATAAACCGCCGTCGCTTGCGCTGCAGCCAAATTATCCCGCAGTGTCGTGTACTGCCGCGCCTCATTGCGGCGAGTTGTCCCAGCCCAAGTCGGAGTGGTGTTAGTTCCAGTTTCAGTAGTCTTAATAGGGGGCACTAGCGGGTACAGGTCTTGGTCAGCACTATTCTGACTGTCCGCATCCAGCTTCCAGCCAAAGGGATTGCCCAGTTCCAGCCGCTGCCCCACAATCACTCGCAGGCCATTAAACCTGGCCCGTCGCTCCCAGTAACCGTCCAGACCCACCTTGGCTCCCTCTTTATCATTTGGGGGCGGTTCATCCAAAGCCACTTCCTCAAAATGAGCGGCACTTCCCGCATTTGCTTCTGTTATGTCCGTGCCAATTGCAGCTTGTTCTGGATCTGCTTTACACCTGCCGGTTATTGAGTCATATTTTTCTCGTTTATAACTCGGCTTCGGTCCCCAACGGTTATCCGCGCGATAGGTGTCATCCACATAGGGAGCGCAACTGTCTTTCTGCCCAACCCGCTGCTTGCTCAGTGTCGAGCTCTCCCACTTGGGGGAATCCACACTCCAATTGGCAGCATTTATTGGTTTCGATATTCCTTGCGTGTGTAAAGCAACTGGATCTGTAGAAATGTCAACTGGAGCGCCGTTCTTGACAGAATCTGTATCTGTACCCACTGAAATGAAATTGCTGGCAGTGGGGCTTTCAGTAAAAGGATCTATATAGACCTTGGAATTTTCGTAGCTGTTGGTGCTAAGCCTCCCAGATACCAATTGTCCACCCCGCCCACTATTCGGATCTCCCTCAACAGGTTGATCCTTGCGCATCGTTATGGATGAGTTGGGGGGAATTTTAAAGAAACAAGATTTTGGCGAGCTGATCAAATAAGACCGAAAACCAGAAAAACTCCGCAGAAATATATTCCCTTGCGAGTGCATAGCACCATTCCAGTTAAAGAATGGGCCAGGAGCGATTTCCAAATCGTACCGGAACCAGGCTCCCCACTTGTTGCCCCGCTCAAAAGCGCGGTCTTGCTGATACTGAAGCGTAGCCAGCGTACCATCAAGGGACTTGCCGTTTATAAAGGCATTGTTTACTGCCACAGCATAAACTTGAAAAGTTTTGTAAACATACGAACTGCTGCTTCCCTCCTCGGGGTTAAACCAGCCAACCGGATTGCCGCTTACTTTTACTGTACAAGCAGGGTTGTTATTTCCTGACAAGCTTACTAGGGGCCCATTGCGGACAATGAAATTTTCTACCTTCGTACTTTCCCTATCCCCTATATATGTCAGGCTTTTGTTCTCCTCTGCCGCCTTGGTATCTATGGTCAAATTGTTTCTTTCCGCTCGGGAAACAATGGCATAAATGGTGGTCAGGTCTTCCGGATCGTCGGTCTTTCCGTTGCCATTTTTATCAGTATTAAACGTCCAAGCTGTCGCCTTGGTTATCCCAGCGTCTAGCTGCACGCCAAGCTTTGTGGGATCTACCTGCGTTTCATCGGGAAATTGATAAGGGCTAGATGCAATAATCTCAAACCCCTCACTTCCATCATTGAGGATCAGGGCTTCCAGATCTTTCTCTTCGGGCACACCTAGTTTAAGGCGCTTATCGTTAAACAGGTACTCCAGCTTGGCTTTAGCCCGCTCAATCGCTGGGTAGGCGCTGTTGGCATTCAACTCCTGCTGTGTCATCCCAATTGTGTCCATGCTCCCCCTAAAGGTGCGGAACATGATAGCGCCCACCACCAACGCCACCACCATCAGCATCATGGCCACAGTTGGCAGCACAAATCCAGCTTGGTTCCGCCGCCTGCGATTGGCCACGAAAAAAGAGCGCCACAACCACCGCCAAGTCTGGCGGGTCAGCGTTTGGCTGAGTTTGACAATCTCCCGCAGCAGGCGCGACAACAACTTCTTGTATTTGTGCTTAGCCATATATCCTCGGTAGACGCTGGTCAGAACAGGGGGACGATCAACTGTCCTGTATCAGTCTTAGCTCATGCGAACAGGCAGTGGCAATCCGAAATTTCCCTTATCTATCTTCAGGATACCCACCGGCGGGGCTTTAGCGATCACCCCGCTCGCAAGTTTTGCCCCACCGGCATCGGGCGCTTGACCTATGAGTGCAAATTATCCAGGCCCAACACGCCCCTGTCCCCACAGCTTCGGGTTAGCCGGCAACCAGCCCTGAACGGACCCAAATACAGCGATGTTCGTCAGTCGGGCCCACCGGCAGCCCCCGCCAATGGCCCAAAGCCCCGACCTTCGCGCCGGTCAATCGATCTCAGAAACCGGGTTTCTATAGCACTTGTCATTTAGGTCAGGACATGAATCCCCAGGCGAATGGATCGGGGCGCATGGATCGGGGCGCATGCGATGATCTCTAATGCGATCGTGCCCCTGGTTTTTAGAGCTTGTCTGTGAGTAGCGCTTCGGGTGAGGGCTTTCGCATCAGCGAGTGTCATCTTTCTCGCTTGTGGCAAAAATCGTCGCGCTCATGCGAAAGCCCCTACAGAAAATCCAGCACAGGGGCTTTCGCATTGGCGCTTTCGGATCTTTATCACCACGCCCGATATAACGCGCTTCGCCAATGCTAGCTGAGTCACGCAGCCGAACCGCGCACTCCGCGCCGCAACGCTTACGCGCTTCGCCCTCTTTGCTTCCAACCCAAAAAACCTACCCCTGTAAGCCATCCCATCGCCCCCTCGCCCCCCTGCGCACGCCGCCCCCGGCCACACCGGCAGCCCCCTAAATACGGTTAATTACTTTCCATCCTTCCTGTCCGGCCACCCAGCAGCAATTTATAATATTATATAAACGGATTATATAATTTTATATTATTGATCAAAGCCTAAAAGCATTACCAAAATAGCTTTTACAGTAGCTACAGCAAAATATATTTTAAAATATTCGATAGATTCCTTATTAAAAACCAGCCCGCGTTGGCGCACGCCGCGTAGGGTAGGCGGGCGAAAGTCTGTATAGCGGCAGGTTGAAACCTGCCGGAGCATAGGGTGCCGGAGCATAGGGTGCCGGATGGTGCCGGAGCATAGGGTGCCGGCGGAGGCCGGATGATAAAGTATACAAACAGAAATATCCAGCCGCCCCCCGACACGCCTCATGTCCCCCCTCCCCGTTAACGGGGAGAGGGATAGGGGGTAAGGTCAACCCCTTACCGCTGCGGCGTCAAATCCGGTTCAGAAAGACTCGCAGCCGGAAGAGCCGGCGCAGCCTGTGCCGGCGCTGACGTGCGGGAATACGCCAGAGTGCTCGACACCAAAGCGTAGCCCAAATATGCCGGCAGCAGCAGCGCCGTCGCCGCAGCAAACCCCCCCAACCAGTTCACCCAGTTAGAAGATGGCCCGTAATGGCAGCGGTAGGGGTCATAGGAGAGAAATTCCGTTTGAATCACCTCCCGCATCCCAATCGGACGCTTGAACCGCACCCGCCGGTTGTCCAGCTTTTCCAGCAAAATCCAGCCGGCAAGCGCCTCCTCATCGCACAGCTGCTTGAAAACAGCCGCATCCGCAAACAAATCCCCCTTAGAGCGCACAATCTTGTACTCCCAGCCGGTGAGGCGCGGGTCCTTCGGCAGGGACAAGCCGGTGCCGTTGGTGGACTGCTGTTCATCTGAAACGGTTGCGATATCCATAGAATCCTGTGGAGTCAAAATCTCTTCCTCCTCCTCGAGTTGTTGCCTAGCCAGAACCTGCTGCCAGCGCACCCAGCTGCCGGCTATCACCGCCTCCGTGCCAAGCGTGCCGACAAATACAGTCCAAATCAGGATTTCCAGCATTTATATTACAAATTCGGAATTGTTAACTGTTAATATATCGCTCCTTATCCCTCGCTCCGGGGCAGACCCTGGGAACACCTGCCGGGAGGCGCTGGCTTGAAGAGGGCGTGCAGCCCAACTACAAACATTTTCAAGTCAGAGCTTCCCGGAAAGCAAAGGAAAACAGAGCCCTCCCGGAAGGCGGTGGCTTGAAGAGGGCGTGCAGCCCAACTACAAACATTTTCAGAGCCTTCCCCGGCAGAAAGAGGACAGTCAGGCAGGGCCACTGGCTGGGCGTTCCCAGCACTCCCCTCACCCCTAACCCCTCTCCAACAGCGGCAGAGGGGAGATTTGTTTATTTTTCCCCCCTCTCCCTTAATGGGAGAGGGGAGTGAGGGGGTGAGGGGTTGACATCTCGCCTGTGCCGAATGCCGGTGCCCCGGCAGCAAAGACAATCAAATTATTCCCTTTAAGTGGAGCCGGCACTGCGTGTCAAATAGCCTTCCACCAAACAGTCCGCTCCCATCGGCCTCACCGTCACCCCGCGAAGAGCCAGAGCGTCCGTCATCGCCGCCAGACCCAAATCCCCCACCGGCGTTGGGGCGCAATGGCCACCGACAATCTTCGGAGCGATAAAAGCCAGAACCTTCTGCACCGAGCCATCAGCAATGGCTGGCGCAGCCAGAGTCCCGCCGCACTCCCACAGCACCGATAGGAACTGCCGGTCGTAAAAATAAGCCATCGCACTTGCGGGAGTCAAAGGAGCAAGCTCCACAACGTCAACCCCTCTATTCGCCAGCCACTTCTGAACCTCAGGATTAGCGCCAACTTCCGTGAGCACCAAAGTAGGCGCAACCTCCGTGTCCCAGAGGTGAGCCTCCCCGGGCAAATCCAGACAGCGGCTGAGCACCACCCGCAACGGATTGCGCGAGCCAAGATCGCGGCAAGTCAGCTTCGGATTGTCGCAGCGCACCGTATTGCCCCCCACAACCACAGCATCGCAAGCCGCCCGCAGCCGCTGGACTTCAAAGCGAGCCTCCGCGCCTGTAACCCAAGCGCTGTGACCGGCACTCGTACCAATTTTGCCATCCAGAGTCATGGCGTACTTGAGAATCCCGAAAGGACGCCGGTGAGTGATGCGGTGGACAAACGCCTCATTCAGCT
>JALOOK010000367.1 GCA_025454445.1 Oscillatoria sp. Prado101
CAACCAAATGCTCCAGTATTTCAATCTGAGCGGTGGTAAAATGGATGCTGAAGCCTTGCCCATCCCGCGCGTAGCCCGGACAGACGAGGGAGACTGAACCATTGGCTTCGTGCTTGGCGATATACAGCCAGTCCTCGTCCGCAAGCTTGTAGTGAGTGTCTGTCCAACTTTTGAGCATTGTGATTCTCCGTGATAGTGCCTTATGGGGACTCGTGTGTTTGAGCCGGCAGGACTGGCACAACGCCTGGAAGCCGGTGCCGGTGCCGCACCCCCACACTTCTGGGCCGATGCAGCAGATACACCACATATAGCGTACCGATTGAGCTGACTCTGCAGGCAGCACCATCCGTGCCGCTGCCCTTCCGTTGATTTTTTACTCAACACACCTATACTAGCGCGGCGTTGATTTTTTCGTCAAGGCAAGATTGATTTTTTCTTCAAAATCGCCTATGATGCAGGTGTAGTCAGGAAAACAGAAGATGTGAGCGAGACATTTGGAAAGGAGATCCTTACAGCGCGTAAGGCCAAAGGATACAGCCAGCGGGAGCTGGCCAAGCTAGTTGAGCTGGACTTCACATATCTGTCCAAACTGGAGAACGACCGGGCGGACTATCCCCCCAAAGAGGACGTGATTCGCTCGCTGGCGCGGCATCTGGAGTTGGACGCGGAGGAGTTAATATGCCTTGCCGGCAGGTTACCGCAAGGAACGGAGGATTTTCTCAAGCAGCACTACAAGGAGATGCCGGCACTGCTGCGGAGGATGCGGGAAAATCCGGATTTTGCCCAAAAGGTGTTTCAAGCTGCGAGTGAGGGCGAGTAACCTTGAGCATTTTCAAGCCGTATCGCTTCTATTCCAAGGAATCCATTGAGCGTCGGGCTTCTGAGTTGCTGATGCGCATGCAGCGGACGCGGAATTTCGCTCCCAAATGGCCATTTGAGGCGAGTCTGGTGGCGGACTTTTTGGATTTGGGGGTGATTTGGGACTGTATTCCGCCAGATCGGGAGGGGTCGATCGCAGCGCGGATTCTGCCCGAGTTGCGGCAAATAGAGATTAACGAAGAGATTCTCAAGCTGCCGCAGGGGTTTCAAGAATCGACGCTCGCCCATGAAATAGGGCACTGGGTGCTGCACATCAACCAGGACGAAGTGGATGGTGTTGCCAAGCAGTTGGAGCTGGATTTTGGCAATTTGGGGGCAGCGGCGGCCAAGCCCTCACAGCCGTTTGTCTGCAGGGGGACGAGTAATAATTATAAGGTAGAATCAATTGAGTGGCAAGCGCAGTATTTTGCCAGCTGCTTGCTGATGCCGCGCTATATTTTAGAGCAAAAACGGCAGGGGCGGGATTTAACCAAGTGGTCGCATTTGTATAAGATTGCAGAGGAGCTGGGCGTCACTATCTCCAATCTGAATCACCGCCTGAAGGATTTGGGCTGGATTCACATTCCCAACGGAACGCGACAAATTTGTCTGGGAACTGCTGATATTCAGGGGCAAACGAGACTGTTTGGTTCGTAGCGGGTTTGGGAATAAGCTGTTACGCTTTTAATCTGTTTATTACACAGCTTATTACAGAAAGGAGGCAGAGCCTCCAGAACCGCGTTCCCAGGCAGATCCTGGGAACGAGTGAAACGAGTGAAAACTATTGTAGAGACGCGATTTATCGCGTCTAAAACTATTGTAGAGACGCGATTTATAGGGTCTAAAACTATTGTAGTAGGGTGCGTTCCTGGGGGGAGGGCACCCTACTTCTGAGAGCGTCCGTGAAAACCGAGGGTGTCTCTCCTGCGGCTAGCCGATGCCTAAGGCTTTTAAAATTGTTATTTTCATGCTATCAGACAGCTTTCACCGGCTTGAGTTGATATAAAAAAGTTTACAATAGCTCAAAAATCATAAAAGAATCATAAAGGAAAGATGAAATCTCGCTCGTTGCCCAACTGGTTGCTACGTTCGGCAGTGGCGGTGGCGCTTGCCGGCCTCTATTTTGGCGCGGCTAGACTGGGGCAGTCAATGGCCATCCTGCCGGGACATCAGATGCCGGTGTGGCCACCGGCAGGTTTCGGCTTGGCGGCTGTCCTGTTGCTGGGGTATGGGGTGTGGCCAGCTCTCGCCCTGGGGGCGTTCCTCGCCGTCGCGCCGGAAATGTCTGCCACCGGGATTGCGGCTGCCCTCGCCTCCGCAGCAGCCGACACCTTGACCCCCCTGTTGGGTGGCTTTCTGCTGCGCCGGTTTGCCGGCAGCGGCATGCGGCTGGACAGAGCTGGGGATGTTTCCAGATTTGCCGCCTTCGGGGCGCTGCTCAGCCCGGTTGCGGGCGCAGCTGCCGGCGCACTCACTGACTGTCTGAGCGGGCGCGTTCCGTGGGAAGCTTACGAAACAGTTTGGTTTACCGGGTGGGCAGCCAGCGCCATTGGCGTTCTCGTGGTGACGCCGGTGTTCTTGACTTGGAGCGGAGCCATTAAAAATGCCAAATTCCAACTTACAAATGGTGAATTTTTAACTTATATTATTTCAGTTTTGAGTGGAAAATTTAAAACATTGGCCGAGGGTTTATTGTTGCAGTTGCTGCTGGTCAGTGTTAGCAACATTGTATTTTTTGGAATCTATCCGTCGTCTGTGCTGATTCCTTTCTTCGTGTGGGCGGCGTTTCGTTTCAGTCAGCGCGGCGCAACGCTGTTGAGCGCCATCGTTTCAGGAATTGCCATCTGGAGCACGCTAAGCGGTCATGGCCCCTTTATCAAGGAGTCGCAGAGCGAATCGCTCTTGTCACTGCAAGCGTTTCTTGGCGTTATTACCCTGACGGCGCTGGTTTTGGCGGCGGTGGTTGCGGAGCGCGAGCGGGCTTTGGCTACAGCGCAACAGGCAAAAGAAGAGTTGGAAAGCAGAGTCGAGCTGCGGACGAGCCAACTCAGACAAGCCAACGAGTTATTGCGGCGCGAAATGGAAGAGCGTCAGAGCAAAGAGGAGGAGCTGCGAGAATCCAACCGGCAAATTGTGAATATTCTGGAAAGTATCACAGATTCATTTATAGCCTTAGACAATCAGTGGCGGTTTACCTATATTAATAGCAGGGCGGAGCAAAAGATGCGCAAAAGCCGGCAAGAACTGCTCGGCAAGAGTCTGTGGGAAGAGTTTCCAGAAGCTGCAAGCTCCACTTTTTACGGCGAGTATCACCGAGCCAAAAGTCAGCAAATCCCTGTCACGATTGAAGAGTGTGACGCACCTGCAGACAGCTGGTTCGAGCAGCGGGTCTTTCCCTCTGGGGATGGAGTTTATATCTTCTCCCAAGACATCACCAGTCGCGTGCGGGCGCAGGAGGCTGTGCGCGAGAGTGAGGAGCGATTCCGCGCCATATTTGAGCGGGCGGCTGCCGGCATTGCCGTGGTGGCGCAGGATGGGCATTTTATTCGGGTTAACCAGCGGTTTTGCGAGATGCTGGGTTACACCGAGGGGGAATTGCTGGCGCTCTCGCTGCCTACTGTCACTCACCCGGATGACTGGGAAACCGATCTGCAATACCGTCGCGCCTGTTTTGTCGGTGAAATTTCCACTTACTCGATGGAAAAGCGCTACATATGCAAAGATGGTTCGTGTGTCTGGGGAAGTCTCACTGTGTCGGTGGTGCGCGAAGCAACGGGCGCTCCGAAATATGCTATCGGTATAGTAGAGGATATCACGCACCGCGTAGAGGCTGAAGCCGCACGGCGGGAGAGCGAACACCGGTATCAAACTTTGGCAAAAATATCGCCGGTGGGGATATTTCACACGACTGCCGGAGGGGACTGCTTGTATGTCAACGATCGGTGGTGCGAAATTGCCGGATTCACCCCCGAAAAAGCTCTGGGAGACGGTTGGGTAAGAGCGATACATCCCGATGAGAAAGAGCGCGTCTTCGCTGAATGGTATCAGGCTGCAACTGCTAATGTGCCTTTTAAATTAGAGTACCGCTTTTTGCGTCCGGACGGGAAAGAAACCTGGGTTGTCGGTCAGGCGGTGCAAGAGATTGGGGAGGCGGGAGAAATTACCGGCTATGTCGGGACAATTACGGACATCAGCGAGCGCAAAGCGCTGGAGCGAGAATTAGCGTGGCGCGAGCAACTGTTGAACTCTTTTATCACCTCAGCGCCCGTCGGCATCACTATCATTAACGACCGGCTGGAGTTTGTTGAAATCAACCAAGCTCTCGCCGAAATCAATGGCGTGTCTGTGGCGGAGCATATCGGCAAAACCTTGGGGGAAGTTTTGCCTGAAATCGCGCCGTCACTCGAACCCATCTATCGCAGCATTTTGAGTGGGGGCGAACCGATTCTCAACATCGAGATAGCCGGTGAAACCCCAAGACAGCCGGGGGGATTGCGTCACTGGTTGGCTTCTTATTTTCCCATCCTCAAGGTGGATGGAAAACCGGGAGCTGTCGGCGTCGTTGTCGTAGAAATTAGCGAGCGCAAGCGGGCAGAAGAGGCATTGCGGGAGAGTGAGGATCGCCTGCGCACGGTGCTGAAAAATATGCCGGTGATGCTGAGCGTTTTTGACGAGCAGTTTAACCTGATTGTGTGGAACCGGGAAGCTGAGCGAGTCACCGGCTACCGCGCTCAGGATATTATTTTTAATCCCCAGGCGATGGCACTGCTGTATCCGGATGCGGCTTATCGCGAGCGCATGACAGCCGAATGGCAAAGGCGCGGCAATGACTATCGGGACTGGGAGTGGGAAATAGTTTGTAAGGATGGCAGTGTTAAGACGATTGCTTGGTCAAATATTTCCCAGCACTTCCCGATTCCCGGTTGGGGAACCTGGGGAATTGGCGTGGACGTTACGGAGCGCAAGCGAGCAGAAGAGGCATTGCGGCAATCGGAAGCTCAATTGAGAGAGCAAGCAACTCAGCTAGAAACAGCCCTGCGGGAACTGCAACAAACCCAAACCCAACTGATTCATACTGAAAAGATGTCCTCTCTCGGACAGCTGGTTGCCGGTGTGGCCCACGAAATCAACAACCCCGTCAATTTCATCTACGGCAATATCACCTACGCGACTGAATATATCGAAGAATTGCTTGAGCTGGTGCGCCTTTATGAGCGGCACTATCCTGTGCCGGTGCCGGCTATTGCCGAGGCTGCAGAAGCAATCGACCTCGATTTCTTGGTTGAAGATTTGCCGAAAATCCTGTCTTCCATGAAGGTGGGGGCTGAGCGCATCCGCGAGATTGTTCTTTCCCTGCGCACTTTCTCGCGGCTGGACGAATCCGACATGAAGCCGGTTGACATTCACGCGGGGATTGAAAGCACGCTGCTGATTTTGCAAAATCGCCT
>JALOOK010000368.1 GCA_025454445.1 Oscillatoria sp. Prado101
CAGCGTCCCAACCCGCTGTTTTTCTGTCGGGCAAGCTGGCCTGATACATTTGGCTGCCTCTCTTATACTTTAGCAGGTAAGCGCCAACTCAGTCTATCATTTTCAACGCCCAAATGATAGCAGCTTCCAGCTGCCTTCCCCTGAGGCGAGGCTTTAAACTTAGAAGTTGCCAATCAAGTGGAAATGCCAGATGTGGCGTCCCCACAACTTGACAAACTTTACCTGATGCCCATTCCCCGACCGGCGCTCGACCGATAAAATCGGAAGATGCAGTGAGGGGAGTGAGCGCCTACAGAGTGGAGACGCCACATAAGGCGTCTCGGATAGCGCGGAACGCACCCCACTACCCCACTACTTAGGGAACAGGAAAGGTACTGTCTTCTACCAGTTTAGCTTCAGTGACCGTCCCGATCGAGTTGTTTGTCAGGTCTAAAACCCCGACAGTCGATCCTTCCTGTTTGACCTCATTTAAGGGCCAATAACTGACCAAGTTGGCTTCTTTGCCGGTGAGTCGCTTAGACATATCCGCTTTAATTTCCTGTTCGGTGCGGACTTTATTCCAAAGGCGGACTTCTGCTATTTTTCCATTGAAATAATAACTTTCATTGTCGTCCTTATAAGCGCCGATACGCAAGCTATTTTCCGGTTCATAGTCTATCCCGGCTGGCGAAACTGATTGGCTGGCCTTCCGAACGCCATCTACCCACACGACTAGGTTCTGACCGTCGTAAGTTCCTGCTATGTGATGCCACTTATTCAGCTGCACTGTATTCGAGCCACTAGAAAGATAAACGATTGCCGAGCTTTGCGCTTTTACCCCCCAATAAACACCGCTGCTTCCGTCCAGAAGTATTCCATACCCACTTTCAGTGCTGCCCGTGTCAAAAACCTTGGAAACTATCCCGGACCATTGTTTTTGTGCTGAGACATAAATCCAAGCTTCTACCGTAAGGTCTTTCGCCACTTTAAAGTCAGGCCGGCTTCCGAGTTCGATAAGATCGTTAACCCCGTCAAACTGCATCACTTTAGAGACTGCACTGACCCCCGACCAGCTGACTGTGATAGCGCCGCTGTTATCAGAGTAGCCACCCCACATGTCATTGAGGACAAAAATCAGCGTTTCGCCCGGTTTCAGAGAAATGGTTGTGGCTTGCGACACTTCCGCGACAACAGCACCCGTTGCTTTATTTATTGCCAGTAAGGAAAAGGGCGTATTGTTGGGATATTTCATATACTGCCCCAACCCCCCTGGCACAACATCTAGAATCCCTTTCTGAATTTCCGGGGGATAACCTTTGACACCGGCAGCGGTACATCCTGACAGGCTGGGATTGTTGATGTTTGGCGTCCAAGTGCCGGTCGGCGTAAATGTGTAGGTGACTTCTGTTGACCGGGTGTTGGTAAATTCCACCCCAGCTTCCGACGTACCGGGGACTTCAAATTTTTTGGAAGCGGGCTGGGGCGGCACGAGTTCTTCAACTTTAATAGAAGAGGTGATGTCATTGAAATCGTCGCCCACCCACGCGGTATCCTCAGTAAACGTTTTGCTGCGCCCCGTGAATTCGTGCTCAAAGAGAGTGACTTTCAACCCTTTTTCCACTTTCAGGGAACTCAGGCTATCGTTGGGAATACCCAAACTCGCCATATTGTAGCTTCCCGGAATCAGCTCTTGGCTGCGCCCCTGGAAATTGCTGTGTTCGTAAATGATGGCCTTCAGTACCATTTTTCAGACTCCTTGAACTCGATCAAATATTTTGAACTTTTGCCGCTCTACTTAGTAACCCAAGTTGCTACTTATAAGTGAGTCAGACGATATCCCCCCCTAGCCCCCCCTTAAAAAGGGGGGTTTGGGGTATCTGGATGCTTAGACTAGCGAAAAGGTATCCTACTCTCCGTAAGCTACCCAGTTGGCCCAGACCGTGAAAAGTACCGTATCAAACCATGTCTTGTATTCTACCTCAAACCCGGAATCCGTGATATTTTTAGCATTCACTTGCACGCGGGTATTCTTACTCCCATCCACATCTAGCCCACTCAATCCGATCACAACTTTGGGCGGTTTCGCGAACTTGGACTCAAAGGTCACAGTCCGCGTAAAAACCCGCTCTGCAACGGGTCCTTGGTTGAGCTTCCAAGTCGTGTCTTGATAGGAGCCATTGACCACTGTACCTGATTGCAACTTCATAGTTTACTCCCTCTTGCCTTTCGTTACAACTGTGCGTACCTTAAACCCACTATAATCTAAAACTGGTTAGATGGATTGAGTGCTTACTGAATGTATAATGTTGGCCGCTCTATTCTCCGAAGGCCATCCAGTTGGCCCAGACCGTATAGAGAATCGTATCAAACCAGGTTTTGTACTCCAGATCGAACCCACTTTCCGTTATATTCTTAGCCGTTACGGTGACGCGAGTATTTTTGGTTTCATTCACATCCAGTCCGCTGATTTCGAGGAACACCTTGGGAGGCTTGGCGAATTTGGACTCAAATTGCACCGGACGGGTGAACAGCCGCTCTCCAATCGGTTCTTGGTGGAGCTTCCAAGCTGCATCTTGATAGGAGCCATTCACAACCGTACCGGATTGGATTTTCAGAGCGGAGACGCTCACCCCCGACCACTTGACCGTGATGGTGCCGGTGTTGTCATTATAGCACCTCGGCACATCATTCAGAATGAAGATCAAAGTTTCGCCCGGTTTCAAGACCAAAGTCGTTTCTTGCCCCACTTCTGCCACAACCGCACCGGTTTGCTTACTCACCGCCAGCAGGGCAAAGGAAGTATTGTTGGGATACTTCATCGCACTCTGATACTTGAAGTCCTTAATCCCCGCCGGCGTGGACTTCAGCTCAAAGGCGGTCGCCAGGCTAAAGATGTCGGATGATGGCGTGAATTTAAACGTCACATCCGAACTCTGGGTATTGGTAAATTCTACCCCTGTTTCTGCGCTGCAGGGGATGGTTAACTGGCCATCTAATGCTGTCATAAGCTAGGGTTTTTCTTCAGTTGTTAGTTAGCTATTTGCCATATATTTTTGCAAATAGCTAGGGACTATAAAAGTATTTTACCTGTCTCAAAGAGACGGCTTGAGGCCCAACCACAAAAACGGCTGTTTCCCCTGACTCAATTTGTCAGACCGACCAACGCCAGCCTCTGTCCAGCGGCTTGTTAGACCCCAGCTCTGAGGCATACCCGGTTTGGCTTCTTTTGCAATATAGCACCCTCCAAACAGTTTTGTCATTCTCACTACTGGATTTTATATTAAATTTTGTTAAGCCACCGTCCCCAAAAAACTGGACAGAGCCAGCTGCTTAAAAAAAGTCAATTAAGTGATCTGCAATACTTGACAAAAGTTCTATAATGACACTGCCCAAAAGTGGGCCAATGCGATAAACAGAGCTTATGATACAATCGGGGGCGGAACCCAACAAGACTGTACAAAAAGATTTCGCGGCAGGTCAGATGGAAACAGAGATAGCCGGCACCAGAAACGCCAGCACAGAACCGAAAACAAGCAAAAATCAGGGCAAACACATTGTAATCACAACATTTGGCTCCCTAGGCGACTTGCTACCCTACATGGCGATCGCCCAGGAACTGCAGGCGCGGGGCCATCGGGCCACCATTGCCGCCAACGAGAGCCAGCGCCGCCACATTGAAGCCAGGGGCCTGGAGTTCCATACCCTCAGACCCGATAATGAACCCAAACTCCTGCAGGACTGGGAATACTTCAAAATGGTTTCCGACAGCCAGAAAGGCACGGAATACCTGATTGGCCAACTGTTAATGCCCCACCAGCACGCCAGCTACAGCGACCTGATGCAAGCGTGTCAAGGAGCAGACTTGCTGCTGACTCACCCCCTAACCTTTGTCGCTTCCATAATAGTTGAGAAAACCGGCATACCCTGGGTGTCAAGCGTCCTCTCCCCCGCCTCCCTAATATCCGCCTACGATTTGCCGGCAAACGTCCCAACTTCCGCCTCCCCATACGAGCGAGCCCTCGCCGCAGTCGCCAAAGATACCGCCTTGCGCAGCTTCCGGTGGAACGCCCGCTTGTGGAGCGCTCCCGTGCGCCAGCTGCGATCCGAACTCGGCATGAAGCCCAGTGGCGACCCAATTTTTGAAAGCCAGCACTCCCCCAACCTAGTCCTGGCTCTATTTTCCCGCGCCCTCGCCTCACCGCAACCCGACTGGCCACCCCAAACCCTTGTCACCGGCTTTCCCTTCAGCGATCGCCCGACCGGCACCTCCCAGCAAAACGAACAACTATCTCCCGAACTAGAAAACTTTTTAAATTCCGGCCCACCCCCAATCGTCTTCACCCTCGGCACCACAGCCGTGTGGATGCCGGGGAACTTCTATGCCGAAGGCGCTGTTGCAGCCCAAAAGCTAGGATACCGCGCCATCTTGCTGATGGGAGGGGCAGCCAACCACATCCCGCCGGGAACCTTTCCCGAGGGCGTAGCCGCCTTTGAGTACGCCCCCCACTCCCAACTCTTCCCCCGCGCCGCCGCGATAGTGCATCACGGAGGCGTGGGAACCACCGGCCAAGCCATGCGATCGGGCCGGCCCACCCTAATCGTCCCCTACAACTACGACCAGCCCGACAACGCCGAGCGCATTGCCCGCCTGGGCGCAGGGCGCACACTCACACGAGATCGCTGCACTGCAGCAACACTCACCGCCGAACTCCAGCAACTCCTATTTAACCCCAGCTACGCCGCCCGCGCCGCGCAATTGAGCCAGATAGTGAACTCAGAAAACGGCGCAGCCACAGCTTGCGACGCCCTCCTTTCCCTGGCGAGGTGATATCGCCGAACGCACCCCACCTAGATGTCTGCACTGGGGTGCGTTCCTACCTGTATATCTGTAGGGGCAATCCCCCCGTGGCTGTCCCTTCCCTCAAGGAACGCACTTCTCCTGTATAGCGCTTCTCACTTGCATCAGTCCCACCAGAAACCCGGTTTCTAAGAAACGTTGCTGAACAGGACAATTACCCCCCAGACAAAGGTTCCTCGCCCTTAGCTAACCGGCAAGGTGCTGTCTTCAACGAGGACAGCGCCAGTAACAGTGCCGGTGAAATTGCCAGTGATATCTGCAACTTTGAGAGCTGAACCTTCCACGCGGACATCATTTAATGGCCAGTAGCCGACCAAACCGGCCTCTTTGCCGGTGAGGCGCTTGGACATATCTGCCTGAATTTCAGCTTGAGTGCGGGCTTTGTTCCAAACCCGAACTTCTGCAAGACATCCATTATAGGAGTGCGCCGCCTGAGAGTAGCTTCCGATTAGGACTGTGGATG
>JALOOK010000369.1 GCA_025454445.1 Oscillatoria sp. Prado101
AAGTTGCTCCTTAAATTCCCCCTCACCCCCCTACCCTGGGGGGGTGAGGGGCTTTTGCTGTAGTCACGCGCTCAAGATGTAGCCCACTTTGGGGAGCGGGAAGTGAGAAAAAGACTATATTTTTTGCCATTTTACCTTTGGGGAGAGGGCATGAGTTGAGGGTGTTTTTTTTAGCAGTAATTGCGCCACTTGATGTGGTGTGAGGTGGGTTACGCTATCGCTAACCCACCCTACAGGTAGAGGCGCAAGCGTAAGTCCTGTTAAGGTCAATTAACTGGACAGGATATAACAATTAGCGCCGGCACAATCGGAAAACGCAATGGCACCATCCATCTCCATCATCATCACCACCTACAACCGAGAGCGCTACCTCCGCCTCGCCATTGAAAGCGTCCTAGCCCAAACCAACCGCGACTTTGAACTTATAATTTGGGACGACGGCTCCACCGATAACTCTCTAAACATCGCCCGCAACTTCGCCAAATGCGATCCGCGAGTGAAAGCGATCGCTGCTCCCCATCAAGGGCGAGCCCCCTCCCTGAAAGCCGCTCACGCTATCTGCGAGGGGACTTACGTCGGCTGGGTGGACAGCGATGACATGCTCGCCCCAACCGCACTGGAAGAAACCGCCGCTTTTCTGGATGCCAGCCCAAACGCAGGACTCGTCTACACCGACTATGTAGTTATCGACTCAAACAGCACCGTTCTCAACTACGGACAGCGCTGTCGCATCCCCTACTCCAAACACCGGCTCCTCCTCGACTTTATGACCTTCCACTTCCGCCTGATGCGCCGCGACGCCTACCAGGAAGCAGGCGGTATCGACGAGTCAATGGAACTCTCCGAAGACTATGACTTGTGCCTGCGACTCTCGGAAGTTACCGAAATCAAGCACCTTGAGAAACCCCTCTACCTCTACCGCACTCACGCAGACAGCACAACCAACCGGCAGCTAGAACTGATCCGCTGGTCAGCAGAAGCGATAAACCGGGCGCTCAAACGCCGGGGACTCGCCGAAACCCACGAGCTAGACGTGCGAATTGTGGGACGGTATTTCTTGCGACAGAAAGACAATCCATCAACCTGACCCGCCCTCGTTTTAACCTCGTTCCCAGACTCCGCCTGGGAACGCGACTGTAGGGGCTCTGCCTTGAAAAGGTTCGTAGTTGGGCTTTAGCCCTACCGGAAATCCAACAAGCAGCATTATAGCAATAGAAAGTGAGTTTAGGAGATCCCAGACAGATCCAGATTTATCATCGCCGCTCCCCCGCTCTGGAAAGCCTCTCTCACCTTTGTGTGAGATATTCATCTATCCAACCGGCGAGGGTTTTGACGTGCGGCTCATTCAAAATTTGTAGGTGATGGCAGGGCATAATTTGTTCAGTTAGCCGGCCCCCTGTGAGATAATACCATTTATCGTAACTCAAAAGATTGTCGTAGCGCCCTACAAATAAAGCCTCCACTGCCACCGGCTGCGGCTGGTAGCTTTTGAGCGCTTCCTTTGCCGCTAGCTCCACCCGCCTGTACTCGGGCGGAATGTCCGAGCGAGCCGCCCAAAACATCTCGCGCAACGCTTGCAGCTGCTCGGCTGTTTGCCGCCGATTCCTGCCTGCAGGGGGAGCCGTCGGGTCAATCAGAACCAGCCGGACTTTATAATCCAGCGCTCGCAGCGTCCGGGCCATTTCCAGGATAACTGCCGCACCAAAGCAGTACCCTCCCAGGGTGTAAGAATTGCTCGGACAGTCTCGCATTATTGCCGCTAAATACAGTTTAGCATGTTCTTCTACTGTGCGCAAGGGCTGAGTGCCCGGTAAAATTCCTGGCGCGTCGAATCCGTAAACTGTACGCCTCAGATCACTCAAATGATTGGCGAGATAGTGCAGGCAAAAAGAGCTCCCTCCCAGACCGGGGACGCAGAAAAAAGGAGCGCCTTGCTCTGACGGATTACCCCGGTCAAATGCGCTATCTTTGATTTTTACCAGAGGATTATAACTCATTGGATAAATGCTGCCGGTGTGATAGTATAAACTCTCAAACAGTATAGCAGATTGGTGCGCGATGGCAAACTTGCCGGCTGCAGCCTGGGGAAATGTCTCGTATTTACAAGGAGAGAAGTAATGGATGAGGTAAAGACAGACCGGCACTCCCAGCCGGCACCCGAAACCAAGCGCTACCCCCAGAAATTAATTGCCCCTCGCAATGCCGTGGAACTCCACCTTCTGGCAATTTGGGAAAAAGTTCTTGGGGTTCGCCGGCTCGGCATAAAAGACAGCTTCTTTGACTTGGGAGGGACATCCCTGCAAGCGGCGCAAATCGTTAACCAAATTAAGCAAAAATTTGATATAGTTATTCCGGTGACAGCGCTGATACACGGTGCGAGCCCCGAGAGAATGGCCTTCTTCCTGACGCTTGAAATAGCGCCGGCTTCTTGGCAAGCGCTGACCCCAATTCAGCGGGAAGGAACTGAGCCGCCTCTGTTCTGCATCCACGGGCAAAATGGCAGCGTGTTCTCCTACAAACCGCTGGCGTATTATCTGGGAAAAGAGCGTCAGATTTACGGACTGCAAGCGGGTGAGGTAGCGCCGGCAACCCGCGTCGAAGACATGGCGGCTGAATACATCAAAGAAATCCACACCGTTCAGCCTGAAGGGCCATATTTTATGGCCGGCTACTCCTCCGGCGGCGTCGTGGCTTTCGAGATGGCTCAGCAGTTAACAGGTGCCGGTGAAAAAGTAGCCCTGCTCGCCTTATTCGATACGTTCAATCCCGCACTGCAGGGTGACACTCCAACCCTCGGCGCTCAACTCCGCACGCACTGGCTTAACCTGGCGCGACTCAACCCATTACAAAAGCTGAACTACATCGGGGAGCGAGTCAAATGGAAAAGCTTTGAGCTGGCTGAGAAAATTGCTGGCAAGTTTTCCGAGCCGGCTCCGCATTCAAACTCAGACGACCTTCCCGACATTTTCCAGCGCATAGAAGAGACTAACCGCCAAGCCATCATAAATTATATCCCGCAAGTTTATCCCGGAAAATTAACTCTTTTCCTGGCGATTGAGCGACCGGCAGCGCAGAGCAGCGATTCCCTACTTGGCTGGGGAGAGCTGGCAGCAGGGGGGGTGGAAATTCAGGAAGTTCCCGGACATCACAAAACCCTGATGCAAGAGCCCCGCGTCCGGGTTCTGGCGGAAAAGTTGAGCGCTTGCTTGCGCGGGGCGCAGGTGGTGAGAGATTGAAGACAGCACCGGCTCGCCGGAATGGTGCCAGCACCGGAACCCAGCAGGGAAATGGGTCGAGTGCCAACGCCACTCGCACCGCCCTCGGATTTATATCCGGCTGTATGCTTTTCATGATTGCCGGCAGAATAAATTCTGCCGCTATACAAACAAAGCCCCCCTGCGCCGGCTGATACTTCCCTCGTTCCCAGCTCAAGCTGGGAACGGCGTCCTGAAGGCTCTGCCTCCTGTGGGCAGACAGGCAGCATTATTAGCCTAACAGCTTATTACAGGTATTCAACTGAACTTCATATTACTTGCCGGTGTGCGTAAATATACTGGCAGCCGGTCGAAGGAAGCCGGGAAAAATATAGTAAAATTACGGATTGACAAAAATCTCCAAATATAGATAAAGTTGTGATCAAGAATTTTTTGTGAGCGGCGGAAGTGCCCTGTCAAAACTTTTTAGAGAGGGCAATCCGACATAAATGCAGTGTGTGTGAGAGTGAGGGGGCATCTAAATGAAAAAGTTTAAATTCGTTATTGACTTCAAGTGCCTGCAACAAAAGCTCGGACACTCTGCGGTTGATTGGCCGAAAGATTAGACAAAAGCATTTTAACATTTTAAATAGACACTTTTTAGGCGCAAGCAGTTGGCAGTGCTGCGGCAATTACAGCCTGCAGCCTGCGGAGATAGCTGCTTTGCAGGCATCGTTTAGATATTGAGGGGGCAGGAAAAATGTCTTTAATAAACGAAATATCAAACCTGAATCCTCTGCCAGAGAATTTAGCGACCGACCCAGTGTCGGGGATAGCTTTTGACCCTCTGTCAAGTCAGCCAGGCAGTGGTGTGCAGCCGCCAGAGACTGAAGCGCTTTCAGACAGCTTTGAGAAAAGTATAGGGTTGCAGCCGTTCGCCCCCACTCCGCACGACTCAATTCTTGGCACAGACGTGCCGGTGAGCAGTTCAGATACTGGCGAATTAAATCATGCCCCTGACAGTGACCCGCTTACGGGTGAGCTGGAAAGTGCTTCTTTCTATTCTCCTCCTGATTCGGCGTCGCCAGACCCACTCCTCAACCGGGGTGAAAGTGTCTCTTCTTTTGAATTGATATCTGGCACCGGGGCCAGCAATCAGGAGGCTGAGCCGAAAAATCCAGGTTCACTGGGAGAACAAGAGTTGCCCCTACAGTCTGGCAGCGAAAAAAGCGTTTCTCCAGAGAGTTGGCTTGCCAGCTTTGAATCGGGCGTATTCAAGGTGGGCGCAACTGGCGATGTCAGTGTGGATTATCTGTTTGATGGCGGCTTTTACAAGGGCGAGATAGCAATTTTCAGCCTCAGGGGCATGGAGCAATTTGAACCGGGGTCGCCTGAGTTTATCAAAGAAGCTGCCAGTCGCGCTTTGAGTAATTCTGATTTGGGTTATATTGTAATTGCCGACACAACGGAGGGAGCGCGGTTCAGTGGCATTTTGGCGGGCGAGCCAAATGACTGGAATGCGGGAACATACCAGGATGCCAAAACTTTTGCTATGCGTCCGGGGGATGTATTTGGCGTCATGCTAGTGCCCAATGGCTCTGTGCGGCAGGTGTTTGACAGCCCTGGGATTGGCGGCTCGAAGCGTCCTTTGTTTTCTCTGGTGACAGCCAGTCCCAATCCGGGGTTTCACGCAGGGCAGATTGCGGATGTAACTGGAGATGGCCATACCTTCGCTATGGAGGATATGCCGGTAGAGAAATGGACAGACCGCGATTATAACGACATTATTTTTCAGATTAAGGGTGCCACCGGCAGTGCGGTGCATCTCAATGAAGCGATCGCACCGGCAAAGGATTGGCGAGGTTCTCAACTCGGGAAGGAGTTGCTGGCATATGTGACACCGGCACTCCCAGATGCTAGCGAGCAATTGCCGGTGGAGCCAGAAGCGCAGGAGCCCGAACTGCTTTTGGACGATGGTACAACAGAAGTACCGCCAGAGCCAGTGCCAGTTGCACCGGCAGCTGAGCTGAGTGAGACAATTGCCGCCCTTGAGTCACAAGCGCCTGTTGGCCCAACAGAAGTACAGGCAGAGCAACAGCCAGT
>JALOOK010000370.1 GCA_025454445.1 Oscillatoria sp. Prado101
ATCAGAAACCCGGTTTCTCAGCCCCCGCCCCCAAGAAACCGGGTTTCTGTGACAACTTTTGCATCTAACCCGAAAGGTTAAATCAGAAACCCGGTTTCTTCTACTAAAAAATGCAAATCCTTAGTATAAAAGCAAAAGAGCTATCGGCATGAAAAATCGCTGGCCAAAAAAAAGAATAGTCCTCGCCGCCGGACTAACAGCCTTTCTGGCTATCTCAATCTGGTTCGCCATTACAGCTGTTAAACCAGCGATTGACACTTGGCAGTGCACCGGCAAAGTCAGCCGACAGCTGTCCTCAATCAGCGACCAAACAGTTGACCCCAAGCTAGTTGCTGGCAATAGGCGGTTGAGTTTTAAACTGTTCTCACAAATCATTAAAGATAACAGCGGCAAAAATGTGTTTGTCTCGCCCCCGGGCGTGGCGCTGGCACTCTCGATGCTCTATAATGGTGCCGGTGGCGAAACCCAGAAAGCAATGGCTAAAGTTCTAGAGTTAGAGGTAACAGAGCCAAACTCACTCAACCAAGCAAATGCCATCTGGCAAGCTGGACTGGTGAGGAAAGAACCGGAAATTGCTATCTCACTGGCTGATTCTATTTGGGCAAATCAGAGAGTCCTTTTAAAAGAAGAATTTATCCAGATGGCTCAGGATTTATACAGCGCCAAGGTGACAGCCGTGGATTTTGCAAGCCCAAAAACAAAACCCGCGATCGACAGCTGGGTTTATCACTGCACCGGCGGTAAAATAAGTGGAGTCACCGACACACTTCAACCCGATACAGTGATGTTCCTAATCAGCACTGTCTCATTTCAGGGTATGTGGGCGGATTCCTTGAAGGAGATAGAGACAGTAGAGCTTCCATTTACGCTGTCCGACGGGCGCAAAAAGCAGCACCCATTCATGTCGCGAGAGGGGTGGTACAGCTATTATGAAAACGAACAGTTACAAGCTGTCAGTTTGCCTTATGGCGACCGGCGGTTCAGCCTGCTAGTATTTCTGCCCAAGCCAACTTCCAGTCTCGACAAATTCTACAAAAACCTCACCTCGGAAAACTGGCAAAGATGGATAACGTCCTTTAGTGTCCAGCAGGGGCAGATCCAGCTACCCCGCTTAAAGCAGGAGTCTGACACCGATTTAAACACGACACTGACAGCCTTGGGGATGGAAGTAGCTTTTGACCGGGGGCGGGCAGATTTTTCCGGTATGGCACCCCGGGTTTTTATTGACCGAATCAAACAGAAAACCTTTGTGGAAATCGGCGATAAAGGAGCAAAAGCCCCAGCAGTAACTCGCGGAACAGCTAAAACGGCGTTGCCTAACCTGCCCAATGCAAAAATTTTTCAGATGATTGCTGACCGGCCTTTTTTTTGTGCTATCATCGACAATAGAACCGGAACCATTGTGTTAATGGGGTCAGTTGTAGATCCCCAGTAGGGTGGGTGACGCGCTTCGCGTCACCCACCTCAACATCTTATATCGCAGTTCTAAATGATTTGCGCAACCGCTGCGGGCCCAGAACCCCGGTTTCTTTAAGAAACCGGGGTTCTGAAATTTACACGACTAACCTGGGATTGTGCCCGCTTGTAGCGCTTCTATTTTAACCCAAGTTGCTACTTAAGTCGCCGCAGGCGACTTTCGCGGCGTTCCCAGCTTGTAGTGCCGGTGGCACCCCAACGCCTACCGCCCCGGAATCAGGGGAATCCTGTCGGATATCATGCCGGTGCCATCCTGATGGCGCTGACTGTCGGGAAAGCGATAAATCCCCACTCTACAATATCAGCTATTGGACGCGATTTGGCGAGCAGATCGTTAAAAAACTTAAAAGAATAGACCCCAACTCGCCGGCACGTTCTATCCTAGTTCTGGTAAAAATTCTCTGCCCGGGAAAGTGCCCGTCTTGCCCGCAGCCAGAAGGCACGAGCGAGTGCGGAAAATTGGGCGTTGCAGATGAGAAATATGATTTCACCAAATCACCTTCATCGAAACCCCCATCTCTTTCTACCCCTCCCCGCCTGCGGGGAGGGGTTTGGGGGGTGGGGTTCATCTGTTTCTCAAAGAACTTTCCCGGGAGAAATTGGCGGCTTGGCGTGCCGAGCGAACGCTATAGAGTGTAAAACGGTAACGGTATGGCAGTGCTTTGTACAAAAAGGATCGGCGTTTTAACCAGCGGCGGCGACTCGCCGGGGATGAACGCAGCAGTCAGATCAGTGGTGCGCACCGCCCTAGAGCGGAAAGTCGAAGTGTGCGCTATCTATGAAGGCTACCAAGGCATGGTAGAGGGGGGCGATCGCATCTCCCTTATGAGCTGGGACAGCGTAGGGGGCATCTTGCACAAAGGCGGCACAGAGATCGGCTCCGCTCGCTGCAAAGCTTTCCGCACCCGGGAAGGACGCCTGAAAGCAGCCCGCAACCTCCTGGAACACAGCATCGACGCCTTAGTCGCGATCGGGGGAGACGGGAGTCTCACCGGCGCAGACGTTTTCCGAGCTGAATGGCCAGAACTGCTGAAGGAACTGGTACAAGCCGGCGAGATTTCCCAGGAACAAGCGGACTGTCACCCCGCTCTCGCCATTGTCGGACTGCCCGCTTCTATAGATAATGATATGTACGGAAGCGACATGACCCTGGGCACGGACACAGCCCTGCATCGGATTACCGAAGCCATTGACGCCATTTCCTCCACCGCCGCCAGCCACCAGCGCACCTTTGTGGTCGAAGTCATGGGGCGCAACTGCGGCTATTTGGCGCTCATGGGGGCGCTCGCCACCGGCGCAGACTGGGTGTTCATTCCCGAATGCCCTCCTGTTGATAACAGCTGGGAAGAGCAGATGTGCCAGGTGCTGAAAACGGGACGGGAGTCGGGACGGCGGGACAGTATTGTGATTGTCGCAGAAGGTGCCAAAGACCGGCAGGGGAATCCGATCAGCGCCCAGTCTATTAAAGAACTTCTGGAAAACCGGCTCGATGAGGACACCCGCGTCACGATTTTGGGCCACGTCCAGCGCGGCGGAGCCCCCAGCGTCTTCGATCGCAATTTGAGCACCATGCTCGGGCACGCCGCCGTCGAGTACATTCTGGAAGGCACACCAGAATCCGAGCCAGTGCTGATCGGCATGCGGGGGAACCGCATCGTCCACTCCCCCCTGATGCACTGCGTGGAGCGGACTAGCGGCGTAGCCGATGCGATCGCAAAGGGGGAGTACGACAAAGCAATGGAACTGCGGGGCAACAGCTTCAAGGAAGCCTACCACACCCTGGAAACCCTGATGCAAGCCCAGCCGCGCACCCCGGAACCCGGACAGAAATCCTTGCGCCTCGCCGTGCTCAACGCCGGCTCCGCCGCACCGGGAATGAACACCGCAGTGCGGGCATTCGTGCGCCTCGGCATCGACAAAGGCCACACTATCCTGGGAATCGAACACGGTTTCCGGGGATTGATTGAAGGCAAGATCAAACAGCTGGACTGGCTGAGCGTCAGGGGCTGGGCCACTACCGGCGGCTCGGAACTGGGAACCAGCCGCAAAATTCCCAAAGCTAAAGATTTCTATGCGATCGCCCGACACATAGAAGAGTACAGCATCCAGGGATTGCTAGTCATCGGCGGCTGGGTGGGTTACGAAGCCGCCTACGAACTCTACTCCCAGCTGGACAACTACCCCGCCTTCAACATTCCCATACTCTGCATGCCGGCTAGCATCGACAACAACCTTCCCGGTTCCGAACTGAGCATCGGTGCGGATACGGCTCTCAATAACATCACAGAAGCCGTAGACAAAATCAAGCAATCCGCTGTCGCCTCCAATCGCTGCTTTGTCGTTGAAGTGATGGGTCGCTACTGCGGCTATTTGGCCCTGATGAGCGGTTTAGCCACCGGCGCTGAGCAAGTCTATCTCAATGAAGAAGGCATCACCCTCACTCACCTGCAGCGCGACTTGTCCTACCTGATCGAAGGCTTCAAGCGCGGCAAACGGGTGGGCTTGGTGATTTGCAACGAAAATGCCAATCCAGTCTACAACTCGGATTTCATCAGCGCCCTGTTTGCCGAAGAAGGCCAGCAGGTGTTCCAAGTTCGCAAAGCCATTTTGGGCCACTTGCAGCAGGGAGGCGACCCCTCGCCCTTCGACCGCATCCAAGCTACTCGCTTCGCCGCCAAAAGCTTGGAGTTTCTGATCGAAGAAGCTCAAAAGGATTCACCCACCAGTGCCTTTATCGGGTTGCAAGCCGGTCAGACCCACTTATTCGACCTCCGCGACTTCCCCCGCATGGTGGACAAAGACCGCCAGCGCCCCAAACACCAGTGGTGGCTGGACTGGCAGCTGATTTCCCGAATTCTCTCCCAACCGGCAGCCGGCGCTTGTCCGACTGCCGGCGTCTGCGGCTCTTAGAGCGTGTTTGCCTGCCAAATTAGCTCCCCCCAACCCCCCGGAAACAGGGGGGCGCGGGGGGTGAAGCTCACCGGCACGCCCCTTAATATTTTCTTTACAAACGGGTAACAGCTTATATAGCGTTTTTCGTATGATTTAGGTACTGAGAAACCCGGTTTCGTCAAAGTTACCGGGTTTCTGGCGTGTGCTTCATCCAACTGAAAACCGCTATAAATGCGATTTCAGCCCTTGGCAAGGCGTTATTTGCGCTCTTCGGCTGTCTGACTCCAGAAGCAGGCGAACAGTTAATTTTTATAAAGCCATCAAGCGGAATTTTTGCCCGGCGAGGCCGAGCTTCAATCTTTTGCCTCTAGGCGAGTGCCCGCCAACAAGAAAAGGGCCCGACAATATGAAGTTAAATGTACAGATCAGGCGAGCGCTGACAAGCCTGGTTGTCGCGCCGTAGGGTTGTGTGAGACTGCCGGCTAACCTCTAGCCAACAGACAAATGTTTAGAATTGTAAAAAAAAGCGCCCCCATAAACAGGCTGGTCGCGCGGGAGCATCCCCTTTGGGCAAAGATTTTCACCCTCACCCCCCGTTTACCCCCTGTGCTGGGGCGGAGAGAGGGGGTAAATAAAGAATTCAGTAGGGGGTGGAGGCCAGTGCAAAAATGGGATGATCCCGATTCTCTCTGTCAGGAAAACTAGCACTCGTCGGGGAAAAAATCCTCGACAACAGGAAAAGCTTGTATTAAAATCCAGAAACAGCGATCAATTTGGCTTTTCCGTGCGCGGGGGCGAAAACCCCGCCGGAGTGCCCCAATTAGCCCAGAACCTTGAAAAGTCAGCAGGTTGGGCTTGTGGCTACAGGGTGAGCGGGGGGAGACAGTATTTTCTATA
>JALOOK010000371.1 GCA_025454445.1 Oscillatoria sp. Prado101
AGTTCCTCCCAGTGCCATCGCACTGTCTGCTCAACCGCCATTGATTTTACCGTGCGGATGCCGGTGAGAGATTCTATCAGATAGCTGCTTTCCTCAGCCACGCCATTAAAAATATTTCGCGAAACCCGCTGCAAAAAAGGCGTGGCAATCAGCGCCAGCAAGACAAACGGCGGCACAATCAGTAATGCCAGCAGCGCCATCTTCCAACTATACCACAGCATCAACCCCACATAAACAAAAACCGTTATTAAGTCCAGCAATATCGACAGCGCCTCGCCCGTGAGAAAGCGCTGGATTTTGCGATTTTCCTGCACGCGGGAGATGATGTCCCCCACATAGCGCGACTCGAAGTAGCTGAGGGGCAATCGGAAGGTGTGCCGGATAAAACCGACTATCAGCGCCACATCGACTCGACTTGCTGTCTGGTCAATCAGGTATTGCCGCAAGCCGGTCATGGCGACTCGAAATAAGCTAAAAATCAGCAACCCTAACCCTACCGCTGTCAATGTCAGCTGGCTGCGCTGCACAACCACCCGGTCTAAAATCAACTGGGTAAATAGGGGCGTAATCAGCCCAAAAATCTGGATGAATAGGGAGGCGATGAATACTTCCAGCAGCACCAAACCGTGCGGTTTGGCTAGCTCAAAGAACTGCCAGAATGGCGTAGTGGACTCCTTCGCATCTTTTATCAAAGCTGTGGGCTGCAATAGGAGCGCATAACCCGTCCAGCCGGCTTTGAATTTTGCGTGGCTGAGAGCCAGCTGACCGATCGCCGGATCGCATACAATAACCTGTTTGCGGGTGATTTCATACACAGCAATGTAGTGCTTCCCTTCCCAGTGAGCAATTGCCGGCAAGTTCTGTTTCGCCAGTTGGTCAAGACTAGCTTTCACCGGTTTTGTGGAAAACCCAATACTTTCCGCAGCTGCTGAAATTCCCCGCAGTGATGCGCCATTGCGGTCAACATTCGCCATATCTCGCAGCCGGTTGACACTGAAGCTTTTCCCCCAGTATCGCCCCACCATTACCAAGCACGCCGCACCGCAGTCAGACGCACTTTGCTGGGCGAAAAACGGATAGCGCCGGCTTACTCGCTGCCACAAATGGCCAATCTGCAAGGTGGGGCTGGGAAAATAAGCCTTGCTAATCTTTTTCTGGTTTTTTGCCTCCGTCACCTCGGAGAAACCGGCTTTCTCCACCGGCGCTTCCGAGAAACCTGGTTTCTCCAAGAAACCGGGTTTCTCCACCGGCACCCCATCAGCGCCTCTCAGCTGCGAATCTCTCTCAACTGCTTGCCGGTGAAGATGCTCTCGGATTTTGGGATATTTGCGCAGCAAGTCTTGCAAGCGCTCACTTGCAATGTAGCCCACCACCGGCGCATCTTTGGCAGCTTTCACCGCATAAGGCTCAAACGACTCTTCCGGAAACAGCGTCAGTTCCCCAAACCATTCCCCTGCTTTCAGGGAAGCCGGTGAATTATTGTGCCGGTCGAGCAGCCTGCACTTGCCGGCAATAATGATATAGATCCCCGGTTCAGCCTCTTGCGAACTCCAGAACTGTTTGAGTGCCGGTGGCTCTAATATTTTAACATATTGTAGCGCACTTGAGACTTCCCGCTCCCCAACAGACTGTCCTAATATTGTTTCTAGCAGTTCCCGAGAAACTGCGGGCGTAGATGCCTTTTCAGCCATAGCTGCCACCTTAACTGATAGAATTGAATAGCCACAGGTCTGTATCTGGCCCACAGTCTCCCGTCAGGTCGCGAATTGCCAGGCGGGTGCCGGTTTGCTGCGCGGTATCCTCAGCTGCGGGGGGTTTGGGGCGGGTGGACAGTCCCATTTCTTTCAGCAGCCGGTTGATGTGGCGAGCGCTGATTTCAACCCCACACTCTTTCGCCAGATGCTTGCTCAGCCATTGCGCTGTCCACCGCTGAAATGGATAGCCAAAATCGCGGGGACTGTTGCTAGCCAGTTTTTTCAACAGCTCTAAATGTTGGTCACTAACAGTTTTTGGCCGGCCTATGGGGTTATCATTCCAGGTGTGAGCCAAGCCTGCTTTGGCTGTGAAAATCCAGTGCCGCGCCGTCTCTTGAGAGCACCCTAGCGCTTTGCAGATTTTCAGCTGAGTTTTCCCCTCATCTGCCAGCAGCATGATTTGGATGCGCTGGCGGTACTTCTCGGGCAAATCGTCTTCCAGACTTTTTTGCAGCAGCTTGCGTTGGAATGGGGTCAGCAGCTGGCCCTTTGGCGAGTTGCTTTTGCCGGTCTCGGATTGACAGGAGCGGCGGGACATAGCAGATGCCGGTAAAAATTATAGGAATAACAAGCGCGCAGGTCAGATTACGCCAGGAGCTCAAGGTTCTTGGCGAGGGTACGGGACTGAGCTGGCCATTGTTGCAGAGTTTAACTATCCCTATTCTAGAAAGGTTGGGTTTGTTTTCAGCCCGTTTTGATGTTATCAATTGCTTATAGCATATATATATATATATATAAGCGTAACTTATATATTATCTTCCCTAATATCCAGCTCTGTGGCCATGAGTGGGCTGGGTTCCCAGGGGTAATCCAGCCCCTCGACTGTAGCCCACCGGCAGCGCCCCTATTGCTGGCGGATTCCCGCGCCAGGGAGCCTCCCGGCGCTCACTGGCCTGGATTTTCTCACCGGCACCCCTGTTTCCTGGGCATCATCGAATTGGGCATCATCGTATTGGGTATTGGGCATTGGGCATCACGCATGCATGGCATTGCTGTTAATCAACCGCATGCGCCAGCCCCATGCCCCATGCGCCTCGCCCTATGGCCCATGCGCCTCGCCCCATGCCCTATGGCCCATGCCCCAGGCCCCAGGCCCCATGCCCTCTCCCCACCGGCAGCCGGTGAGGATGCAGCAAGCCCCACACCACCCGTCAAGGCGTTAATTGTAAAGAATCCCCTTGTTCTGAGCTCAAGCTGGGAACGCGGATCGGGAGGCGTTGCCTCCTTTCTCTAACAAGCCGCATTACCACCCTAACAGCCTGCCGGCTGCCGCACGATCGATACCGCCAGCGCCACACCGGCACCCCCAGCACTCACCGCTCCCCCCCCCCCCCCTGGCGGCGCACCGGCACCATACCGCGAGGCCGGGGAATGGGGCATAGGGCATGGGGCATGGGGCATTGCGGAGAATCTTCCCCATGCGCCTAGAGCCTGAGGCCACGCCCTATGGCCCATTCCACCGGCTGCCGGTCAGGACTGATCGCGGCCCACACCACCCGTCAAGGCGTTAATTGTAAAGATTTGTAACAATCGCTTGTCATTTCCCCACAGGCGGGCTAGACTTCATGTATTCACCCAAAGTTTTAATAAACCGCTCCCAGAGTAATCAATACCTGAGAGCGGCCATTCCCAAACTACCAATCAGTCCGGCAACATTTGTGGAATCAATTTAACACTTTTCCAGTTAGATCGGATTGTTCAGCTGGTGATGGCGGGTAGATTAAGCTTATTGGGCCGACATATAAAAACAGGGAGCCAAGACCATGATCGTTAACCTTAACACCATATTCACAAAAACCCGCAGCCGCCGGTACACGGGCCCGAGCAAGAGCCTGATTGCCGCCAAACTCGTCAACCCGGAAAGCCAGCTAGCCGGATTTACCGGGCGAATCAAACACGAAGTATCTGCCATCCTGGGCGTGCGCGTCACAGAGGTGAGATTAAAGAAACATATGGTCTGGGCGGCCTACAAAGGCAAAGACGGCAGAACTTGCAGCCAGTTCTTCAGCTACCGCAAACTCCCCATCTGGCAAGAACTGGTGATAGCCAAAATTCTCGAATGCCCGGATTTGGGCACCTGGGGCCGGTTTTCCAGAGCCTTACGGTGGGAATATAACCATTTCCTCTACGTCCCCGAGATGAAAGACTATATTGAAGAAACTATGGAAACCAGGCTCAGCCAATTAAAATCCCAGCAGTCTAACGAAGAACAAACCTAGCTGGCCGGCGGAACCAAAAAAATCAAAAAGCCGGCACAGCAGTGGCCCGGCAGAGCGTCTGTGCCAGAGTTTGGCATGTCCCACCGGCACCTCAGACGCCTCACACAGAAGTCGCCGCCGTTGAACTAGAAGCGGCTAACTCCTGCAAGCGTTCCTGCTGGTCTTGGGCGATGCAAGCCTGGATCGCGTCCTCAATATCCCCTTCCAAAACCGCATTCAGCGAGAAATTCTCACCCAAGCGGTGATCCGTCACCCGATTGTCCTTGTAATTATAAGTGCGAATCTTCTCCGAGCGAGAACCCGTGCCCACTTGCGACCGGCGCATAGAGGTAACAGCTTCCTGCTGTTCGCGCAGCTTCATCTCGTACAGCTTAGCCCGCAGAATCTGCATAGCCCGCTCTTTGTGTTGCAGCTGGGAGCGCTCCTCCGTGCAGAAAATCCGGATGCCGGTAGGTTTGTGGAACACATCCACAGCAGTTTCCACCTTATTGACATTTTGCCCACCGGCCCCCCCAGAACGAGCCGTACTCAGCTCAATATCCTTCGGGTCGATGTGCACCTCCACCTCGTCCACTTCCGGCATCACCGCCACAGTAGCCGTCGAAGTGTGCACCCGCCCCCCCGCTTCCGTCACCGGCACCCGCTGCACGCGGTGGACGCCCGCTTCAAACTTCAGCTTGCTGTAAACCCCCTCGCCCTGAATTTCCAGAACCGCTTCCTTAAAGCCGCCCATTTCTGCCAGAGACTCACTCACCAGCTTCACCCGCCATTTTTGGGTTTCCGCGTAGCGCGAGTACATGCGCAGCAAATCCCCCGCCCAAATACTCGCCTCATCGCCCCCCGTGCCGGCGCGAATTTCCAGCATAATATTCTTCTCATCATTGGGATCGCGCGGCAGCAGCAAAATCTTCAAACGCCGCTCCAAATCGGCCAGACGAGCTTCCAGATCCTCAACTTCCAGCGCCGCCATCTCTTGCCACTCCGGATCGCCACTAGCTTCCTTCAAAACCTGCCTAGCGCCGGTCAGCTCTTCTTGCGCCGCCTTCCAGATATCATAGGTATTAACAACCTCTTCCAAAGACGAACGCGCCTTAGCCAAGCGCTGAAATTCACTTGGATCTTTAGCCACATCTGGGTCAGCCAGACGGCGGGTTAACTCATTAAAAGTTTGCTCAACGGATTTCAGTTTTTCCAGCAGCCGTCGGACCCGCTAATGCGATCAAGACAGGCGTTCCACGGGCAAGGACAAGGGCGTGGATACATTTTATGAACGCATG
>JALOOK010000372.1 GCA_025454445.1 Oscillatoria sp. Prado101
CGCGATCTCCCCCACCGGCCCATCCCCCAGAATCTCCACAGGCTTGTCAATCACAACACTTTCGCGGTACAGTCCAGGACGAACCTGGATGCTGCCTCCCGGCTGGGCGTTTTTGAGCGCTTCGCCAATCGTTCTAAAGTCAGCCGGCCCCAATTTGGCCACCACCAAAGTCTGTGCCTTTGGGGGAGTTAAGGCGGCGATCACTTCATCTGCAGACTGATAGCGATCCTTCACCAACTCCTGCAGCAGTTTGTCCAAAATTTGCCCCAGCTCGTCGCTCACTGCAGTGCCCGGTGGCAGACGATCCCGCCAGAACCACCGATTTTCTACAGGATTGTGCAGTCGCGAAGGGTGAGTGCCTGTCAGCAGGTGCAGGCAAGTCGCGCCCAAGGCGTACAGGTCGCTCGCTGGGTACGCTTTGCCAAATTGCAGCTGTTCCGTCGGGGCGTACCCTTTTGTGCCGGTGCGAGTCCCCGCTTGAGCCGGCTTAGTTCCTGACAGCTGTTTGGCAACCCCGAAATCAATCAGCACCAATTTGCTGTCCTTCTGGCGGCGAATAATATTATCTGGCTTGATGTCGCGGTGAATCACGCCCCGATCGTGGATAAACTTAACCACCGGCAGCATATCAGCCAAAAGCTCCCGGATCTGATTTTCGCTCTTAAGCCCTTTTAAGTTCCTTTCTGCCAGCAAATTCTGCCCGTCGATCAATTCTTGCACCAGATACAGCTGCCCGTCTTGCTCAAAGTAGGCGATCAGATCCGGAATCTGCGGGTGCGCCCCCAGTTCGTACAGCCGCCGCGCCTCTTCGTTAAACAGGCGAATGTACTCCTGCAAGATGGCGGGATTTTGCTGAACGTGCGGCGGCGGCGACAGTTGCTTGATCACGCAGGGTTCGTCAAATTTGCCGTGATTCACTGCCCGAAAGGTTCTCCCCATACCCCCCTGACCGAGTGGCGAAATCGCCCGGTACTGGTCTTTGAGCAGCAATTTTGTGCCGCACTGCTGGCAAAAGTTATTGCCGTCAGGGTTTTGTGGGTTCTGGCACTGGGGGTTGAGGCAATAGCTCATATTCGCAATCCATCAGCCAATGGATTCTATGATAGCGGCGGCAGGGGATGGTCACGGTTGGGGGCGTCGCCCCGCTACAGGTTTCAGCAAGCCGGCGCTGTCGCACTGATATCGGGGTGATTATTTCTTAAACCGCCAAGACGCAAAGTGCGCCAAGGAAGAGAAAGGGAGAGAGTTAAGTAGGGGTAATTAACCGGGGATTAGGAAATTGCGCCGGATGCCGGTCTGGCCGCACCATCACCGAATCAGGCATCTTTTGCTGGCGCTAGAGGGCCAGTGCCGTGCCAGACTGTGGGCCTGCCGGCAACCGATTCGGTGAAGTTTTACAATTACTTGCAGGGAAAGGCTTATTTTTTGTTTGAAACCTTCTGGGGCTGGATTCTATGACATCATATGCAACCTCTACTGCTAAAGCCGAAATAAATGAACTCCGGCGCTTGAAAGGCTTGCTGCCGCCGGAATTGCAGAGCTGGGTTATGGTGGAAAAGACCGCCGAGGTCAACCCCCCCCTGATCCGCTGCGAAGAGATTGGCAAGGATCAGGTGGAGATCCAAATTGACTTGGTTAAGTGGGAGCAACTGGCGCTCGACCAGAGAAATCTGCTGTTTTGGCATGAAGTGGCCAGAATTCAAAACGACACCATCCCTAAGGAAGGGTGGGAAATGGCGGCGCTGGCCATTGGTTTGGGCGGCGCTGTGGGCGAACTCTGGGTGCAGGATGGGTTGCTGCTGTTGCTCGCCCTGGCGCTGTGCGGGGTGGCGGGATACCGGATGTATCAGAAAAATAATGGCGACAAGCAACTCCAAGAAGCGATCGACGCTGACGAAAAAGCGATTGCTCTGGCCACTCGGTTTGGCTATTCTCTCCCCAATGCCTACAAGAGTCTGGGTAGCGCCCTGAAAACTTTGGTCGAGATCACCCCCAAGAAGGGGCTGCGGGCTAAGTACGAATCGCGTTTACAAGCGTTAAAGCGCAGCGCTAACAAGGCTAAAGCCAAAGCTAAATCCCCCCGCGACGCCAACCAATCTGAAAGCATTTATTGACTATTGGGCATTGGGCATTGGGCATTGGGTATTGGGCATTGGGTATTGGGCATTGGGTATTGGGCAGGGGAGATCGGGAGCAGGGGAGATCGGGAGCGGGGGAAATTGCCAGTGCCCCATGCGCGTGAGCCCCATGCGCCATGCCCCATGCCCCATGCCATTACAGCTGGCCCAGGATTTTGTGCGTCTGCGGCACCACTCGCACCCGCTTCAGCTGGCGCTTGATCAGCGCTTGCCATTCCAGCACTCGCTCGGCTGCCGGTGCCAGCATTACCGGCACCTGTCTCGCCTCTACCTCTGACGCCGCTAAAGGCGTCACCGGCTGCAAAAACACCGGCACCTCCGGACTCACCGCCGCCACCATCTCCGCCGCCTGTTCTAACTCCTCTCGCTTCGTCTGGCTGGAAATAATTATCTTGACAAAAACTTCTACTTGTGCTATATTGCACATCTTCAGAAATTCCGCGTGAGCCGGCCAGTGGCTTTCCCCGCTGACACTGGGCAATTTGATGTCCATGCCTACGGAGTCCAGATAGGGCAGAATCGCTGCCAGCTGCTGGGGGCGGTGGCCACCCGTTTCCAGGTAGACCGGCAAGCCGGTTCTGGCGCGAAGTTGGGGCAGAAATTCCGCCAAGAAGGAGGCGTGCAGCAGGGGTTCTCCGCCGGTGAGGCTGATGCTGTCGTGCAGCCCCGGTTGATTTTGCCGGTCTGCCCATTCCAGCAAGCTGTCAAGCGGCACGGGATTGGGGTGGGTTTGAAAGTCGCGCAGTCCGGGGGTTTGCTCGATGCTGCAAGTTGCCGGGGCCTCCCAAGTGTGAGCGCTGTCGCAAAAATGGCAGCGCAGATCGCAGAAAGCAAAGCGGATGAAGATCTGGCGAGTCCCGACATTATGCCCTTCGCCTTGGATGGCGGAGAACACTTCAATGAGTCTCGCAGTCGGGGGATTATAAATCATAAAATAAACAGATGATGTCGGATCTGCCGACCACAAAAGCATTACCTGGCTAAAGCCCAGCAAATATTATTATAAAATTTACGGCGGAATTGATTATGTATAGAAAACGTTGTGGGCTTTGGGGTGCCCACTCCTGAAACGTGGGACAGGCGTCCCGCCTGTCCTACGGGGGGGTCAGGGTGTGGGCGTTGCAGTAAAAAAAGATGATGTTAGCAAAACCCCTATCTTTTTCTCCCCCTCTCCACGCTTCGGAGAGGGGGTTAGGGGGTGAGGTTCTTAAATCTCAGCCACAGCGCGTTCAATCAAGCGACGCGCCAGAGTTTGGACGCCGGTGTGTTCGTAGTAGTTGGTGGTCATGTCGAGGAAAGCGCCGAGATAGTCCAACTTATCATCGGCAATATCCACAAACCGCGACAGGTTGCTGGCCACATTTTGTGGGGTCAAGTTGTGCCCTGCGACGAAATTGCTCATCCAGCCAGAAACTGAGGAGACGCTTTCGCCAATAAAGCCCAACTTTCCAGCGGTACTTCCGCCTGGAATCTGGTCGCCAATCTGCTTGAACGCCGGATTTTGCTCCAACTCCGAGGGAGTCATCCCCCCGATATACTGCAGCGCGTTATGGAGGAAGTTCGCACCGAGGGGAACCAAACCGTCGAAGCAAACCAGCGCCGCCATCCGCACCAGGGATTCGCCGCTGTACTGAGCCAAAGAGCCGACAAAATCGCCAATGCTGTCTCCTGGAATGCCGTTGATTTGGCAGAAAGCCAGCAACTCGGTGATCACTTTCAAGGAAAAATCAATGGTTTGAGCTTTTTCGGGTTTGGGAGTGATATTGCCCAAGAAGGACAAAAAGGAAATGTTCTGGCTGACTTTGTTGGCGAGCGCGGCTGTGCCCAGAGCGCTCCCGGCACTGTCAATGGTTTGGTAGAGCCACAGAGCTCGCTGGTATCCCTGGGATTTGTCGTTGAACAGGATAACGGCGCGGTCGCCGATTTGCTGGATCAGGTCTTCGTCTTCTTCGCCGGTGACTGTGCGAATGGTATTGACGAAGCCGACGGTGTTTTGCCACTCACCGGGGAGAACAAAATCCAGCGCTCGCAGCGACTTCACGGTCATGTTGTCGGTGGGCAGCTGATCGACTAATTCAAAAATTGGCTTGCTCATCAGAATTAGCTTGTATTATCTGGGTTGTCTCTTGTCTGTGCCGGTTTGAGCTTACTTGAGGCTGGCAATACCGCTGAGGTTAAATTTTTGCAGCCACGCTTCCCGGTCGATCGGGCTAAAGGAGGTATCGAGGGAGCGGACTTTGACTTGGAAGCGGTCGGCCACGAGAATGCTGGTCATGGTAGTGCCTTGGGTGGCTGCGGGATAGCCGGCAATTCTCTGGGTGCTTTGCTTGAATTTGTCCCGCGCATCCGGGGTGTTGACGGTATCCGTGATGGACAGTTCGGCTACGTCTTTACCCCCTTTCTTCAATTTGGCTATGGCGGCTCCCTTTTTTTCCTGGGTGTAGGTCAGGCTGTAGTCACCGCTTGTTTTGGGAAAGTATTTGTTGAATGAACCGCCCTTTGCCGACTCTTGGACCACCGCCGGAGTTTTTTGCTGCTGTGCCCCCTCGAAGCGGGATGGTTCCTTCCCTCCCCCACAGGCGGTGACCAGCAGCAACACGGACAGTAGCAAGGGCGCTAAAATTTGACGCCAGCGGGAAAATATCATAGCTGTCTCCTTAGATTTACTTAATTCGGTGTTTGCAGTTTCGCGGTAAAGTTGCCGCACCCTATTGCTACCATTAAAGCGATTTTCCCGAAAGATGGTTGGGCCTTGTGTTGGGCCAGTGGAAGTGCGTGGCCCTCTGGTTAACACCGGCACGTTACTGGGGCGCAATCGGCATCGCCTCAGCAGTAAGGTACTTTCTTCACGCACCCTGCTGTTGGCAAATATAACCGTTTGCTGTCACCGACAACCACAGCAGTTTCCCCTCGCGCAAGGGCGTGCGGTCAATATCTGCCCCAGCGCCGGGGGCGTTGCACAGTAGAAGGATGATTTCTCTTTTTGCACTCATCCAAAACCCTCTCTCACGTCCCCCTCCCCGCAGGCGGGGAAGGTGGGGCCCCCTCTGGGGATAAGGGGCAGGGGGGGCCCCCTCTGGGGATAAGGGGGCTCGGGGCCCCCTCTGGGG
>JALOOK010000373.1 GCA_025454445.1 Oscillatoria sp. Prado101
GGCTGAAGCCCAACTACGAACTTTTGGGCTGAAGCCCAACTACGAACTTTTGGGCTGAAGCCCAACTACGAACTTTTGGGCTGAAGCCCAACTACGAACCGGACAGGCCGACTCAACAGCATTTGCTGCAAAGCAGGTGTCGAGGGGCTGTACAATAAAACGGTTGTACTCTGTGGCGGACTGTGATCGAGCGCTATACGTTGCCCGAAATGGGCGAATTGTGGACTGATACTTATAAGTTGAAAACCTGGCTGCAAGTGGAAATCGCCGTTTGCGAGGCTCAGGCTGAGCTGGGTTACATTCCAGCTGAGGCGGTTGAGGAAATTAAGGCCAAAGCTAACTTTGACCCCAAGCGCGTCCTGGAAATTGAAGCCGAAGTCCGCCACGATGTCATTGCCTTCTTGACAAATGTCAACGAGTATGTTGGGGATGCCGGTCGCTACATTCACTTGGGGCTGACGAGTTCGGACGTGCTGGATACGGCTCTGGCGCTGCAGCTGGTGGCCAGTCTGGATGTGCTGCTGTGCCGGCTGG
Source organism: Oscillatoria sp. Prado101 (assembly GCA_025454445.1). GTDB lineage: Bacteria > Cyanobacteriota > Cyanobacteriia > Cyanobacteriales > Oscillatoriaceae > Oscillatoria. The sequence continues at coordinate 535 of JALOOK010000373.1, forward strand.
AAGATTTGATCCAGGCGATTCGCTACCAAGCTCAGCAACACCGGCACACGGTGGCCATCGGTCGCTCCCACGGGATTCACGCGGAACCGATCACCTTTGGCTTTAAGCTTGCCGGCTGGCTGGCGGAAGTGCTGCGCCACCGCGACCGGCTCGATCGCCTGCGCAGCCAAATTGCTGTCGGTAAAATCTCCGGCGCGGTGGGAACCTACGCCAATATTGACCCCCGCGTAGAAGCGATCGCCTGTCAGAAACTCGGACTCGAACCCGACACCGCATCAACTCAGGTGATTTCGCGCGACCGGCATGCGGAATATGTGCAGCATCTGGCACTACTCGCCGCTTCTATTGAGCGGTTTGCGGTGGAAATTCGCAACCTGCAGCGCACAGATGTTTTGGAAGTTGAGGAATTTTTTGCCAAAGGGCAAAAAGGCTCTTCTGCTATGCCTCACAAGCGCAATCCCATTCGTTCTGAACGCTTGACCGGCATGGCGAGAGTCGTGCGGGGTCATGCCGTTGCAGCTTTAGAAAATGTCGCCCTCTGGCACGAGCGAGACATCTCTCACAGTTCCGTGGAGCGGATGATTTTGCCTGACGCTTGCACGATAACGCATTTCATGCTGCACGAAATCACCGACTTGGTGAAACACTTGTTGGTCTATCCCGAAAACATGCAGCGAAATATGAACGTTTACGGCGGCGTGGTGTTCAGCCAGCGGCTGATGCTGGCCCTAGTGGAAAAGGGAATGAGCCGGGAAGAATCGTACAAAATTGTGCAGTCGTGCGCCCATCAAGCCTGGAACAAACCCGACGGGAATTTTCACGATTTGATTGCCAAAGATGCCGGTGTGACGGCGCTGCTGAGCCCGCAAGAAATCGAAGCTTGTTTTGACCCGCAGCACCAGTTGCGGCACCTTGACCAAATTTACCAGCGGTTAAGCATCTAGCAAGCAGTGAATAAACCCGGTTTCTAAAAGAAACCGGGTTTCTTGCACGAAGCGCTAATGCACCCTAAGTTCTATTTCACCTCTACCTTGAAAGAATAATCGTATCCCTTGAAGTTGGATTCCAGGTCTAAGATGTAATCGCCGGTAGCAGACAGCTTGCCACTCCAGCTCTTTTTGCCAGTGCTGTCACCTCCGCCGGTCAAGTCTTGTTGGCGATTTTTGTCACCGGGGGCAAAAATAAACGGCAAGGAGCCTTTATTAACAGTCACAGTCATCGTCTGACCTTGGTTCGCCCTCAGCAAATACTCGTGGGTGCCTGTGCCGATAAAGCGATCCGAAATGGTTGCCGAACTGCTGTTGCCGGGGAAGCTGATTCGCTGGCGCTTCTGGTTGCAGCTGCTCTCTGTCACCTTCTTGGAAATCCAGCCCTGTACTGGATCTGTAATTTCAAACCAGCCGTTTTTCTCAGTATTAACTGACACCCATGTGCCATTTTCTAGTTTCCCCACGATATTGTTTGGCTTGACTTCCGGGCTGGAGCGGACATTCGTGGGCGGGTTGGGGTCGGCAGTTTTAGCCATTGTAACCTTGCACAGCTCTGGCTGTGAGGCTTGCGCTTGAATTGCCTGCGTTGTGGAAGCGGGAACCGCAGCAACTGGGGCAATCGCCGACTGCGCCGCCAATGATTCAGCTTTCGGTGGCTGTGGCGAGCAGGCACTGAGCAAACTTAACACACACGCCATACCGGCGGTTTTCAGCCAGACAGAGTTAAAGGAAATCTCGCGTTTATTGGAATCGTTCATAAGTAAGTTATGCAATTGTGTGTGATTGGCGGCGGCTGCCGGTAGCGGGACGGGGTGCTGCCGGTGTCGGCTCGCGTTTGTTGGCCCAGGTTTTCCAGATTTCCCGTCCAGTTAAAATTAATCTACTACACTGATTCCCAGAGAATTTCCGGGAATAATTTATGCCTCGCGATCAGAAAAATTTATGAAGCCAAATCGCTGGACAGAATTTTTGACCGTCACCCTGCTTGTGTCTTTGGGGATTGTGTGGCACAACCTGACCCCCTACCAACGGTCAGCTGTGGCCACATCGACGCAACCTGCAGAGACTAGCTCGATATTACCTGAGAAGATTGCGGAAGAGCAAGTGCCAGATGAGGACAGTTTGATTGATATCGGCACGGTGAATCCGAATATCCGGCTGGATATCCGCTACGCCACAACCAATAACTTCTTGAACCGGCAACTGTATGGGGAGGCGCGGTGTGCCCTGAGGGCTGGGGTGGCGCAAAAGCTGTCGCGGGTTCAAGAAGATTTGCAAAAAAGGGGGCTGGGGTTGAAAGTCTTTGATTGCTACCGCCCACTGTCGGTTACAAAGCAAATGTGGGAAATTCTGCCTGACCCCCGCTATGTGGCCAATCCGGCCAACGGTTCGCGGCACAATCGCGGTGCTGCTGTTGACCTGACGCTGGTGGACAGCAACGGCGCTCAACTTGAGATGCCAACTGGATTCGATGATTTTACGGAAAAAGCCGCCAGGGATTACCGGGGTAATGATGTCAGAACTGCAGCGCGGAAAAATAGCCAGCTGCTGGAGGATGTGATGAAAAAACACGGGTTTATCCCGCTGGTGACGGAATGGTGGCACTTCGATGCAGCGGACTGGCAAAAGTTTGCAATTCTTGACATTCCTTTGGAGGCAATTTAAAGTCACAAGAAACACAAGAAACCTGTTTTATTCAAGAAACCCGGTTTCTGGACTTTTCTCTTACTTCACCCGCAGCAAAAACTCGTACTCGAATCCCTTGAAATTTGAGTCGAGTGTTAGGGTGTAGTCACCGGTAGCTGGCAGTTTGCCTGTCCAGTTGGTTTTTCCACTGTAGTGACCTCCCCCACTCAGGTCGTTTCTGCCATAGGGGTCATTAGGGGGAAAGATGAAGGGCAAGGCACCTTTTTGAACTGTTACTGTCATGGTTTGACCTTTAGTGGCGCGGATGATGTAGCTGTGGCTGCCACCGCCAATAATCTGACCTCTGACGATCGCAGAATCGCCTCGTGGGGCAAAAGTAATTCGCTGGCTGACTTGGGAGCAACTGCTTTCTGTGCGGTTTTTGGCCACCCACCCCCGCACGGGATCTGTAATTTGCAACCAGCCGTTTTTTTCTTGAGCTACAGAAACAAAGGTGCCGTTGTTGAGTTTGCCGACAATGTTGCCGTTAGCTACTTGTGGGCTGGAGCGTACATTCAGGGGCGGGTTGGGATCGGCTACTTTGGCTTGAGTAATTTTGCACCCTGTTGTGGGTGGGGTGATAACGATTGGGTTCGATTGGGCAATCTCAACCGGCGCGTTTGCAGGAGTTGTGCTGCTGGTATCGGGTGCCGGTGATTTGGACTGAATTGTGGCGCTAGCTACTCCGACCGCAGTGGAAAGCCCAGCCAGGACGGATACTATTATTTGGGCGCGTTTCATCTCATGTGTACCTCCTATCTATAGTGTGTAACTGGGGAAGCCTTCTGTTTGCATTCAACAGCCGCTTGCCGTTGGAGACTTACAGGAGAGCGGCGAAAGTTCCCGGAATTTTTAATAAGGCTTAACTTTTAGGGGGGAAATAGGGCGGCAGACTGAAGTCTGCCGCTAGACAAACTTTTGCCCGCCTGCGCGGGCTAGTAATTTGAGAGGTTATTTAGCCTATTTTATAGCTGGCATTTGGGATTGCTGGGCGAACGAGCTGCGCAAAAAAAGTCGGTTGACCCAGTTCGATGAGCAGCGAGGCGGAACGAGGCAAAACGAGGCAGAGCCTCTGAAGGTGCGTTCCCAGCCTGAGGCTGGGAACGAGGGAATGGCATACGGCCTGTAGGGGCGGCTGCATAGTGGCCGCCCCCGATTTCTAGTTCCTTCACGTTTTCTTTATAAACACTGTCTTAATCACTGCTGCTGCTGCTGCTGCTACTCGTCTTAATTGGACGGAACGCATCTAAAAAATTCAGCAAAGGATACAGATTGCGCGACTGCACCCACAACCGCCCTTGACCGCGAAACCGGCACACCAGTCCCTCTCCGCCAAAGATGCCGGTTTTGAGTCCCTTAAAGGACAGCCCGCCCAACATTTCAACATTATAGTTCAGAGTGTCTTCAAACGCCACAATATAGCCGGTGTCTACCACATAATCACCGGCTACCGGAATTTCCAAAATCCCCCCGTAGGAACTGAACCATATATCCCCTTGGCCAGTCGCCCGCAGCAAAAACAGGGACTCCCCGCTAAAGAAGCCTTTCAATCCTTGGAATTTGGTATCAATTGTCACAGTCGGGCTGCTGGCCACAAATCCAGAAGATTGAATCATCAAGCCATTGCCGGTGAGGCAGTAATGCTGGATATCTCCGGGGATTCCTGGCGAGACATACAATTGTCCCGATGTCCCCTCAGCGGTGAACTCACTAACAAATAGGGACTCCCCGCCTACCAGCCGGCCCAACCCTTTAAGCAAGCCCCCTTTTACTTTGGATTTCATTTTGACGCAAGCATCCATCGCCGCCATTGCCCCCGATTCCACGAGAACGGTTTGATTCGCCTGTAGGTTTAAGCGCAAGGAAGCGTAAGAAGGTGAGTGTTCAATTTCGTAAGCGATTTCACCGGCCATGATTGCCACTCCAAAAAAATAATTACCTGTTCACTCCAAAGGTTCGTAGTTGGGCTTTAGCCCTTAAAGTAGGCCCTTAAAGAAGGGCTAA
>JALOOK010000374.1 GCA_025454445.1 Oscillatoria sp. Prado101
CGCGATTTATCGCGTCTCTACAATTCCAGCGCTATCCAAGATCATATCACGCTCTCTAATCGGCGATCCAGCCTGCTAGGATCGGAATTGCCAGCTGCTCGAGAAACCATCCAGACAGTTTTTATTCATAATTGACGTTGAGTTAGGAATATTCACCTATGAGAGCTTCAATCAAAGACGAAATTCTATTCATCCACCGGCAGGACGTGCCCCAGTACAAAAAAGGCGGTGGCACTGTCCGCAATAATTACTTTTGGGCGCTGCGATCCATCGCGTGCAAATCTAGTTTAAATCAGGACTGGGAATACGATTCGGATGTCTGGATAGCGCTGTGCAGGATGCTTTTATTTTTTACCTACTCCGGCTATCTCCCCCTAAGTGAGACGCAACTTGAGTTTGCGCCGGATTCAGAAATTCCACAAGTCCTCCGACCCATCTCAACTTGGGGCGATTAAGCCGGCTAACTCACATCTTGGCCAGAAACCGGGTTTCTTAAAGAAACCCGGTTTCTCAGTACCTCACTCATAAAAAAGAAGCTGGTTCCTAAACAATTTCAAATTGACAATCCAGATTCGCCCCCAAATTATAGGTTTCGTGGTCAGTGATATTCGTGTCCGATAACTCCAGGTTATAGAAATCAACAAACTCGTGGTCGAAATAAGGGCCCGCATGCCAGGTGCCAACTTCTAACTTAATAAAGCAATTGCCCGGAATCCGAAAAGCCGAGATTTCCTCCACAGCTGGCACCGGCGACTCGGACGGTGGGGCGACCGCAATAAACCACTCCTTCCCTTCCAAAGATCCCAAAGACTGCGTACACTTGACGTGGCGAGTAATGTGGCGAAATTTTCGGCCCCTGTGGGTGAGGCGCATAATGTAAAATCGGGGAATCCCGTTGCTGATCTCCAGCTGGGCGTCTTCGGAATCGTAGCGCTTGCCGTCTTGACTGGGATAGATGACCTGACCGTACCGCTGGAAGCCTTCTGGCGCTATCGGCTGGGCCAGCAGTTGTTTGACCGCTTGGGCTGGGGGCATAAAGTATCTCAAAGTACAGTTTTATGTTACATAATTATTTTATAGCATTTCTGATATTAGTGAGGTACTGAGAAACCCGGTTTCTTTAAGAAACCGGGTTTCAAAGGGCTACTTCATCCAACTGAGAACCGCTATAGTAAATAACAGGGCTTCCCCATTTGGGGACTGTTTACAACACCGGTGATGTTCAAGGAGTTCGCATGGCAGGAAAATACAGTCGGCGTCAATTTCTCTGGTACGGTTCAGCAGCCATCGGCACCAGCCTGTTGCTAAAAGCTTGCGGCAGCAGTCCAGCACCCACACAAATCACGTCCACCGGCACCAAAAATTTTAAAGCAGCAATCGTCCTCCCAGGAAGCATTACCGACCAAGCTTGGAACCAGGCGGGATTCGAGGGCATAACCCAAGTCAAAAAACAGCTGGGCGCAGAAATTGCCCATGTGGAAAAGGTAGCGCAACCCGATCAAGTAGAGGCGCTTTCTGACTTCGCCCGCCGGGGGTACAGCTTGGTTTTCGCTCACGGGGGACAATTTGATGCGGCAATTCAGCAGGTAGCCGCTCAGTTTCCCAACACTTTTTTTGTCGGGGTTAATGGTGCCGCCACCGGCCAAAATCTAGCCGCACTGCGGATCAATCACATGCACCTGAGCTTCCTGTGTGGTATAATAGGCGCTTCCCTCACTAAAAAAAACCACATGGCTTATCTCGCCGGCCAGTCATTTGAAGCGACCCAGCAAGAGTTGCGCGGCTTTGAATTAGGAGCCAAGTCAATCAAACCCGATATCAAAATCAGCGCCACCTATACAGGAGACTGGAATGATGTCGCCAAGGCGAAAGAAGCAGCCGTGGCTTTAATTTCCGCAGGTGCGGATGTGGTTTACCAGTGGCTGGATATTGCCTCTGCGGCGGTGCTGCAAACAGCAGCAGAAAAGGGAGTCTATGCCTTTGGCAACACCACAGACCAGCTGGATGTCGCTGCCAAGGCGGTTTTAACCAGTGCCGTCAAGCGAATTGACTTAGCCATCGCTTATCTGGCAGAATTGGCTTCACAGGGTCAGCTGAAGGGGGAAAAATATACGATCGGGCTGGAAAAACCGGAGATCGTGAGTTTGGGGCGCTTTGGCGCAATGGTGCCGGAAGCAGTACAGAAAAAAGCAATCGATGCGAAAGAGGCGATACTTTCCAAGAAGATTGTCTTTGAACCGTGCAAAGATGCCGGCAAATATACCTGGTGCGTTAAGAAGGTTTAAAACTTAATCTTTTCCTCGTTTCCAGGTTTGTAGTTGGGCTTTAGCCCAACCAAGTTTGTAGTTGGGCTTTAGCCCAACCAGGTTTGTAGTTGGGCTTTAGCCCAACCAGGTTTCCTCGTTCCCAGGCTCTGCCTGGGAATGCCAATCAGCCGGATCTGCCGGCAGTTACAATACAATATTAAACGCATTTGCTCTTATGCCATACCTGCGCCTAGAGGGAATTACCAAACGCTTTGGCAGCTTTGTCGCCAACGACAGCATCAACCTGAGTGTCGCCACCGGCTCGATTCACGCCCTCCTGGGAGAAAACGGAGCCGGCAAAACCACTTTAATGAACATCCTTTCTGGCCTCTACCACCCCGATGCCGGCCATATTTACCTGCAAGAAGTGCCGGTGCAGATCGCTTCCCCCAAAGCAGCAATTGAACTCGGTATCGGCATGATTCACCAGCACTTCATGCTGGTTACGCAACTGACTGTTACCGAAAATATCATCCTGGGAACAGGCTCAAGCTGGCGTCTAAACCTGCCAGCAAAACAGCAGGAAATAGCAGCTCTCTCCCAATCTTACGGCTTGGAAGTTGACCCCAGCGCCAGGGTGGGGGATTTGCCGGTGGGAGCCCAGCAGCGAGTGGAAATTCTCAAGGTTCTTTACCGCAAAGCCAAGCTGCTGATTCTTGACGAACCCACAGCAGTGCTGACGCCTAAGGAAGTCGATTCCTTGTTCCATATTCTGCACCTGCTAGCAGCAAATGGACACACAATTATCTTGATCAGCCACAAGCTAGAAGAAGTGATGAGCCTCTGCGACACGGTGACAGTGCTGCGGCGGGGTCAGGTCCTCGCAACCACAGCAACTCAACACACAAACTCCCAAAAGTTAGCGCAATTGATGGTAGGGCGGGAGGTATCCTTGCAGCTGAATAAACACCCGCGAAAAGAAGGTGATGTTGTGCTGGAAGTTCAGGACTTAACCGTCAGAGATGACCGGCATCTCACAGCCGTTCGGGATGTGTCGTTTCAATTGCGTGCCGGTGAGATATTAGGAATTGCCGGTGTAGATGGCAACGGTCAGCGAGAATTGGCGGATGCGATCGCCGGCTTGCGCCCAGTCACCGCCGGCAAAATTAACCTGTGCGGCGAGGATGTCACCCATTTGTCCCCCCAGCACTGGAAACAGCTGAAAGTGGGTTACATTCCAGAAGACCGGCAAAAAATGGGTCTGGTATTGGGTTTCAGTATCGCCAAAAACCTGATTCTAAAAGCTTTCAGGCGCTTGCCATTTTGCCGGCACTTTTTCTTGCAAGAGCGAGCGATTGTTGACCGCGCCGATCGCGCTATGCAACAATATGACATTCGGGCGTCTCACCCACAGGTGAGGGTGAGCCAGCTGTCGGGCGGAAATCAGCAAAAAGTGGTGCTGGCGCGGGAACTCGACGGCGATCCGGTGCTGGTTGTGGCAATGCAGCCAACGCGGGGTTTGGATGTCGGGGCGACTGAATCGGTGCAGCAGCGGTTGCTGGCGGAACGGGAGCGCGGGGCGGCTATTCTGTATATTTCTACGGAGTTGGAGGAAGTTATGGCGGTGAGTGACCGCATTGCTGTAATGTATGAGGGGAAGTTTGTGGATATTTTGGAGGCGGAGGGTGCTAGTGTGGAGCGGGTGGGGTTGTTGATGGGGGGTGGGAAAATTTCTCTGAGAAATAACAGAAACCCGGTTTCTTAAAGAAACCGGGTTTCTTGAGCAAAGACGCCAAGGACGCCAAGGGAAGAGTGAAAAGAGACGGAAAAGCAGGAAGTTTTGTGCCATTTTTATCGCCGGTGGTGGCGGTTGCGGCTGCGCTGCTGATTGGGGCTGGATTGATTGTGCTGGCTGGGGCGAATCCGGTGACGGCTTATGTCGCCCTGTTTCAAGAATCGCTGGCTACTTATTTCGGATTTGGCAATACGCTGACTAAGATGGCTCCGCTGCTTTTAGCTGCTCTGGCGGTGCTGGTGGCTCTGCGAGCGAATCAGCTCAATATCGGCGGCGAAGGGCAGATTTATATGGGCGGTTTGGGCAGTGCGCTGGTGGGACTTTACCTGCATGGTTTGCCGGCATTTGTTCATGTGCCGCTGGCGCTGCTGGGCGGGTTTGTTCTGGGAGCGATTTGGGGGTTAATTCCAGGATATCTCAAAGCGGTGCGAGGTGTCAATGAGGTGATTTCTACCCTGCTGATGAACTACATCGCCCTCAACTTTGTGGGGTATCTCGTGCAAGGGCCACTTATAGAAAAAGGAGCGCCCAGCCCTTACACGCCGCTGATTTCTGAATTGGCAAAACTGCCGGTTATTCTGCCGAACAGTCTCGCTCACGCCGGCATTTTAATTGCCCTAGTGGGGGCGGCGATCGTGTGGGCGATACTCGATCAAACGCCCTTGGGCTATCAAATCGCAGCGGTGGGACTCAATCCAGTTGCGGCGCGATATGCCGGCATTTCTGTGGAGCGCACTATAATGTTAGTGATGGCGCTGGCGGGCGGGTTGGCTGGGCTGGCGGGTGCCGGTGAGGTGATGGGTTTAAAATACCGGCTGTTCGAGAAGTTCTCTGGCGGTTACGGCTTTGATGCCCTGGGGATTGCTTTTCTCAGTCGCGGCAATATTGCGGGTGCTGTCCTCACTTCCCTCTTCTTTGGTGCCCTGCGCAGCGGCGCGAATGTCATGCAGCGCAGTGCCGGCGTGCCGGTGACTGTAGTCTATGCCATTCAGGGGCTGACAGTCCTCTTCATTGCTATTAGTCTAGCCCTCGAAGCTCGCAACAATAAACGGCTTTAGCCCAAAGTTTGTAGTTGGGCTTTAGCCCAAAGTTTGTAGTTGGGCTTTAGCCCAAAGTTTGTAGTTGGGCTTTAGCCCAAAGTTTGTAGTT
>JALOOK010000375.1 GCA_025454445.1 Oscillatoria sp. Prado101
AGCACACAAAAGCTGAGAAACGCCATATAAATAAAGAGTATATAATTTTCCTGTCCCCCGATGGCAACAGTGGATGAACCTGTAACCTGTTCAGGCGGCTGTCACTGCGGTGCAGTTCGCTTCCAGGTGATTGTTGACCAGTACAAGGCGGTTGAGTGCAACTGCTCTATCTGCACAAAAAAGGGCTTTTTACACTTAATCGTGCCGGCAGAGCGCTTTACGCTGCTCCAGGGCGAAGATGTTTTGACGACTTACACCTTCAACACCGGCACTGCCAAGCACATGTTTTGCCGCATCTGCGGCATTCACTCTTTTTATCGACCCCGATCCCATCCAGACGGTTACTCAGTCAACGTGCGCTGTCTCGATAGCGATCTGCTTTCCCGATTTCGCATCGCCCCCTTCGACGGCGCGAACTGGGAGCAAAGCATAGAACAGCTGCGGGCGCAAGACTAATATTTTAAGGACTGACGCAGGCACTGCCGGTTTGAGATCCCCCCACTCCCCCTTAAAAAAGGTGGCTAAGATTCAGCCACGTTTGTAGTGCCGGTGGCACAAAAGCCCGCCCCGTCTGGGGGGGATCTAAGGGAGTGCGTCTCAAGGGTGCTTCTGTCCTAATCTTGTCCAGTGATTTTACCGCAATATGCCATTGCGGCGGCGAGGGAGAAACCACTGCCGGCAATTGGCCCGCAGATGATATAATCGCCAATCTCGCCCGCGAGAATAGCTCGCCGGCAATATCGGATGACAGTCCCCAAATCCCCAAATCCCCAAATCCCGGCCCAAATTACCACTCCCCACTTCCCAATGCCCAGCGCCCAATTGCCAATTTCCCATATTATTTTGCTGCTGGCTGCTTTCTTGGACTATCTTGTCGGCGACCCCTGGGGCTGGCCACATCCGGTGCGGGTCATGGGGTGGGCGATTAATCGCTACACGCAGCTTATATTTAAAAGGTGTAATTCCCCCCAAGGGCGACGGAATGCCGGTGCTGTCCTCGCAGTTGGACTGCTCGCCGTTTCGGGCGCAGCCGGCTGGTTAATCGCTGCTGTTTCCTACCGGCTTTCTCCTGTGTTAGGCGTCGCCGCACAAAGTGTCCTTCTCGCTAGCTGTTTTGCCGGTCAGAGTTTGAGAGCCGCCGCTCTTGACGTTTTGCAACCCCTAGAAGCGGGCGATTTGCCGGCGGCGAGAGGCAGGTTGAGCCTTTATGTGGGGCGAGACACAGAACATCTCTCCGAGTCAGAAATCCTCCGCGCCCTCTTGGAAACTGTCAGTGAAAATGCCGTCGATGGCGTTAGTGGGCCATTATTTTATGCTATTCTCGGCTTGCTGGTGCCGGCTGTGGGCAGCGCTCCCCTGGCTCTAGCATACAAGGCGGCCAGCACTCTCGATTCAATGGTCGGCTACAAAGAGGAACCATTCACCCATTTGGGATGGTTTAGTGCTAAGATGGAAGATGCCCTAACTTGGCTCCCCTGCCGGTTAACGGTGATTACCTTGGGGCTGATTTCTGGGAAACTCCGTTATGTTTGGCAGATGTGCCGGCGGGATGCGATAAAAGACCCCAGTCCCAATTCTGGCTGGAGTGAGTGCGCTTACGCCGCAATTCTCGGCGTGCAGTTGGGCGGCACTAACTATTATCGGGGGGTGGCCAAACAAAAGCCGTTACTGGGCGAGGATATTAACCCTATCACACCGGCAGTGATTCGTCAAGCCTTGCGGCTAAATCGGAGGTGCTTTTTGATTTGGTTGGGAATGGCTGCTGTGGGGGGTGCTATTAACTACTTGCAATAACGCAGTGAGAAACCTGGTGTCTGCCAGACGGCAGCGAGAAACCGGGTTTCTTTAAGAAACCCGGTTTCTTGAGTTCGTTTCGGTTCGCCCCACTTACTTAACATCTCCTCCTCTAGATAAAGCTATGAATTTTGATATCTTTGACGAATATTTATATCTAAAAAGTTACCCCGATGTGGGAGCTGCTGTCAAGGCGGGTGGTTTTAAATCTGGTTTAGAACACTTTCAACAATTTGGTCTGAAGGAAAGCCGGGTTCTGGTGTCACCGCTGTATGACGAGGGGTTTTATTTGCAAAACAACTCGGATGTGGCGGCGGCGGTGGCGGCGGGCGGTTTCAGTTCGGGGCTGGCTCATTATATCCTGTTTGGGGAAGCCGAAGGTCGAGCGCCGAGTTTATTATTTGATGAGGGTTGGTATCTGCGAAGATACCCCGATGTTGCGGCGGCGGTGGCGACGGGCGCGATTAGTTATGGGCTGGATCACTACAGGCTTTTCGGGGAAGCTGAAGGTCGTTCTGGCACGACTTTCAATGAATTTGGCTACCGCGATGCCAATCCCGATGTGGCGGCGGCAATTGCGGCGGGCGCTTTCAAGTCGGGGTTAGAACATTATAGCAAATTCGGACAATTTGAAAACCGCACTGGTGTTTATTTTTCCGGCACGAGTGGGAATGATACCGTAACTGGCTTTGGAAATCAAGATACTCTCTGCGGAGTTGATTTGTCTCCCGGAACCTGTGTTATTGGCGGCACTCCCACGGGCGGTGAGTGTTTGGATTTTCGGAGTTGGGGGGTGAATGAAGCAGATCTGCTGATTGGCGGTGCCGGCAATGATACCTTCGTTTTGGGCAGTATTGCCAATTCGAGAGTTTACACGCCTGTGAGCTTCTATACAGGTGCCGGTGATGCTGACTTTGCTGTGATTGAAAATTTTGAAGCCGGAAAGGACAGGATTCAGCTAGCCGGTTTCGATATCAGTGACTATCTCTTCCAGACATCTGAAGGAAATGTTAACATTTATTCCGCTCTCAATGGGGGTTTGGGATCTGTGCCGTCTCCGGATATCGTTGCTGTTGTGCGGGGGGTGACTTCTCTGAGTGAGAGTGATGGGAGCGTCTATTTGCTTTAGTAGGGTGCGTTCCGCTTTGCGTGCCGCAGCCTGTGTTATAATAGGGAGCATATGATTGCAGGGTGCCGCACTCTCGCTTACGCACCCCACTTTATAATAACCCAAGTTGCTACTTATAATCCCAAGCATCCAGATCCCCCCAAACTGGGCGAACACGGGGGCACCGCCCCTACGATTGGGGGGCTTTGAGATGTTCCCCCCCTTTTGAAGGGGGGGCTAGGGGGGGATCTAGCCTTGACTCACTGGTAGGTAGAAACTTGAGTTATAATAACCAAAGTTGCAACTTTTGTCGGCGGCTCCTACAAAACGGCGTTCCCAGCTGCCAGGCTGGGAACGAGAGGAAAGGGGGGCTTTGAGAATGTTCCCCCCCTTTTTTAGGGGGGGCTATGGGGGTATCTAGCCTTGACTCACTGGTAGGTAGCAACTTGAGTTATAATATAAGTGTAGAAGCAGGCGTTTGGACAGAAATCGGTGGAACAGCAGGGTCATCTTAACGTCTTCTTTAATAGAGCGAGGGCGCGTCTTTTGAGCGCCGGTTCAGACGGATCGCTGATTAAACGAATTGAGGTTGAATATGAAATATGGAATAATTTTGAGTGTTTTTTGCGCTTTGGCGCTTTCGGCGTCTGCTTCAGCGGCTAGCCCCAATACTTACAAGCTAAAGTGCGTCGGTACGGAGCCTTTTTGGAACGTCGAAGTGGAGGGAAACATGGTGCAGTTCAGTACGTCGGAATCCTCTGTCAACAATACAAAAAAATACTGGGACGCTCAATTAACTGAGGCGAGGGGCACAATGAAAGGTTCCGCCGTAGCCTTCCAGGTGCGGGCTTCCCGCAACAGCGGTGCCGAGAAGATTGTTTTGTCTGTGATTTCTAATGGCTGTAGCGATTACATGTCTGACAATAAATACTCCCACCACGTCTTGGTGAGTTTGGAGAATGGTACGCTCTACAGGGGCTGCTGTCAGAAAAATTGACTCGTAGCCTGCGCCCCGCGCACCCACTTTGCCTTTTCTCGTTGAGTGCGTTACCCGGCGTCGCAGATTGCAAGGGATGAAACCCACCCCCCACCCCCCTCACAAGTGTGGGTTTTTTGCACACGGTGGCTGTGGGGGCATTGATGTTAAGTTAAAATTAATAATGAACCGCATTGACGCAGAGAGCGCCAAGAGAGAAGAGGGAGTTACCCACGGAAAAACTCCATTTCAGCCAAGGTGTGTAAAAGACCTACACCTGTGAGCCCCCCACCCCCCTCCCCGAAAAGCGGTAAGGGAGAGTTTGAGGGGGTTTTCGTTGTTGTGGAAAAAGTTTCAATCATCCTTATAGTGTGCAATGCCCGTTACTCCGGTAGGGTGCGTTGCTCCGGAAGCCACCCTATTTGAAATTCCTCGCATCATAAGCTATAATCTATTTTTCCCAGAAGCCGCCTAGCGGCTACCTCTGCTTGGCTCCCACTTGACAGCAGTGCCGGTAGCGGTGGCTGTCTGGTGCGGGCGTTTGGATAGCCCTGCAAAACTGGCTGCGTTTGGGAAGACTCAGGGCATATAGCGGTTATAATTGTGTTGTGAAAGATTTTTTGAAAAGAAACCGCGCCCGACGCGCCCGTGCGCCAAGGAAAGAGAATAGAGAAAATTTCACAAATTAGTTATAACTGCTATATACAGGAGTAAGAAGTTAACAGTTATCCGGTCAGGTATTTGCTATGTCCACGACAGTGGTAGAAATTCTGTCAGCTGAGGAGTTGCGCCGTACTATAACCCGCCTTGCTTCCCAGATAATTGAAAAGTCTGGAGATCTGTCAGAACTGGTGCTGTTGGGCATTTACACCAGAGGTGTAAGCCTTGCTCACTTGCTGGCGCGTCAAATTGAGGTGCTCGAACAAGTGCGAGTGCCGGTGGGCGCTCTGGATATTACTTTCTACCGGGATGACTTAAATCAGATTGGTATGCGAACGCCGGCAAGAACTGACATTCCCTTTGACCTGACCGGTAAAATGGTCGTGCTAGTCGATGATGTGATTTACGAGGGGCGCACGGTTCGCGCTGCTTTAAATGCGGTCAATGAATATGGCCGTCCCGATGCGATTTACCTGGCGGTACTGGTAGATCGGGGGCATCGCAAGTTACCAATTCACCCTGATTTCACCGGCAAAAAGCTGCCCACTGCAAAGGAAGAACAGGTGAAGGTTTATTTACAAGAGATGGATGGGCGAGATGCGGTGGAGCTGATCAAGTCAGGGCGCGAGGATAAGGGGTAAGCTGTGA
>JALOOK010000376.1 GCA_025454445.1 Oscillatoria sp. Prado101
TCCATGAAGTTGGAAGAACCTCTTTCTCCCCCCTCACCCCAAAGTGGGAGAGGGGGGCTGGGGGGGTGAGGGGCTTGCTGTGGTCACATACCCAAAATGTGTATAAACGGTAGCCCATGAAGGGAGAGGGGGGAAAAATAAAGAATTCTCCCCTCACCCCAAAGTGGGAGAGGGGTTGGGGGTGAGGGGGATTACAAAAATGGGATGCTCCCGAACGCACCCTCCCCTCTTGGCGGTTCATTATTAAGGTGAATCAACCAGAAGCGAAATGACCTCTCCCACTATTCCACCCAACACATACACAGATGCGCCAGAACAGCATTCTAACATTATTATCGGCAGTTTGCAACTGCTGTTCTGGCTTTTTTTCCGCCCCTCAGCATGGCGCAACCACCTCACCCGCATTGACCCCGCCTTAGACCCAAACCGGCAACAGGGCACCCGTTTGAAGTGGCGCAACTGCGCCTTGTGGCGACTGCTAATGCAGGAATATTTAATATTACCTTTCCTAGCATTTTCAATCCTGGGTTTAATACTGTCCGCACTTGGCGAATCAAAAGAAATCATTTTCTGGCGCGTGGCGTGGGGCGTGCGGTGGGGGTTGACATCGTGGGTAGCGTCGGGCGTCCAGTGGGGCGTGGCCTCAGGCGTGGCCCTAGCCGTCAGCTTGGGCGTCGGGTTAATTATGGCGCTGGGCGTGGCCCTCAACTTGGCCTTGGGCTTTGCCTGGGGCGTCGGGTGGGGCGTCGGGTTGGGCGCGGCGTCGGGCGCAGTCTTGGGCGTCACCCTGACTCCGGGGTTCAGCGCCAAGCGGAGTGTGGGGTGGGGCGTCGGATTGGGCGTGGTGTTTGGCGTCGGGTTGGGCGTGGCGTTTCACATGGCCTCCGGTGTGGTGTCGGGCTTGACATCTGGTCTTGCCTTGGGCACAGTCTTGGGCGTGATGTCCGGCGTCACCTTGGGCGTCACCTTGGGCGTGGTGTCGGGTGTGGTTCCCGGCGTCTCGCCCGATATCGCGTGGCGCGTCGGGTGGCGCTTGGCGTCGATTGTCACCTTGGGTCTAGCATTTGGCTTGACTTCGGGGGTGTCCTCGGGGGTGGCGTTCGCGCTGGGAGTGTCTGTCAATATTTGGCTGCCGGTGGTATTTTATCCTTTATTAACAGTATGGAATATCCTCCTCTATCAACTGGACAAACGATTTGCCGAACAATTTGCCGGGAGCAAATTCAGTTTGTTGCGCTGGCACTCTGCATTCTGGTATGAGTGGCAGTTTTTGCCGTTCCCCAAATTAGACAAGCACCTGATTTTGATACTGGATCGCAATCCCGATGAAGCCAAAGCCGCAATTAACTACCTGAAATCCAGCCGGCAGCGCTGGGCGGCGCAGGCGGCGCAGATTGAAATAGACGCCAGGAGTTTAGAAAACTGTGCGGACGTGCGAGATATCAGTAACGCGCACCAAAAGTTAGGTGTCGGTGAGCTAGAAAGCCCTGCCGGTGCTTGGCTGATCAGCTTTAGTCAGATTAGCCAAGACGTAGATGCCGGTTTAAATCAAGATAGTGAATTTAACAGGCTACTAGCGCTCAGCGCTGTCGCGCATAATTTGGATAACTTCTTGCGGGAGTTAACCGCCTGCGGCGATAAAGACGCCCTTCGTTTTTACCCGATTGCCCTTCACTGGTATGACATTGTAGCCGGTTGCGTGCGCGAACTGGCGGCAGAAATTGACCAAAGTTTGTAGTAGGGCTTTAGCCCTCCCCGCCAATGCACAGTTTTCTCGTTTTCAACCTCCGCCTGGGAACGCTAATAAGGAGGCTCCGCCTCCTGAAATCTATAAGAACCGGCTTTCTTGCCACCGGCACGCAATACAGGTAACAATAAAGCCAGTTAAGTAGGGTGGGTTCCGCCTGACCGCACCCCTGATTTGTGTGCGAAAATCCATCAGGCGGAACCCACCCCCCAGCCCCCAATAAACCCCCAATAAACCCCCAAGTGTTGAATCTTAACAATCCGACATAAAAAAAGCGCCCAAAACGTGCTATGCTTTAGCCCCGTAGGGGCGAATTTATCGTTCCCAGCCTGAGGCTGGGAATGCTAATAAGGAGGCGGATCCTCCTAAAATCTTTGTCAAACCCGCTGATATCAGCGGCACTGAGATTTGCACCTGAATCGAGCAATTACTGCTAGACCGGCGTCGCCCCCCTTTGCGACTCTACGGTCAGCGGCGCATGGGCAAAACCTCCCTTCTCAACAACCTCGGACGCCGGCTCCCCAAGGGCTAGCCGTAAGGCGCAGGGGAAACGCACCCTACAGATGCTGGAAACGAGGGCAATGCGAGGGGAGTGCGCGGCGATTGTCGGGGAAGGAAGATGATGGAATGTGGCCCAACAATGACCTTATATTGCCGCAACTTTTCCATTCTACTCAGCGTAACATAAATACAGAAAATTGTGCAATTTTTGCGAAAAATTCTGTCACAACCAACCGGCACATTTAGATCTAGCGGCCCCGCTCACAGCCCCTGATGTGCGAATGCCGGTGTCGCGTCTCTACAGGAGGAGACATCTGCCGGTTTTCCCCCCAGCCGGTAAACTGGAAGCAGGTAGGCAAAGGTAATATCTTATGACAGTCCAAAAATTAGTGCGCAACCCAGAGCAATTGCCGGAGAGAGAGCCGAAAAAATTGCCGCCCCTAGAGAATGGAGATCGGCTGACTCGCTATGAATTCGAGCGGCGCTACCAAGCTATGCCGCACATTAAGAAAGCTGAACTGATTGAAGGAGTGGTGCATATGGCGTCGCCGTTACGTTTTGAGCCTCATGCTGAACCGCACGCGCGGGTGATTACTTGGTTGGGTGTCTACCATGCTTCCACACCAGGCGTCAGGTTGGGTATTGAGCCCACAGTGCGCCTGGATGTGGACAACGAACCCCAACCAGATGGGGTGCTACTATTGGATGAAAGCGTTGGCGGACAGTCGCGCATCAGCGATGACGGCTATGTGGAAGGCGCACCGGAATTCATTGCCGAAGTAGCTGCCTCTAGCGCTTCCTATGATGTCGGCGACAAACTTACAGCCTACCGGCGCAATGGGGTGCGAGAATATCTCGTGTGGCGGGTTTACGACAGTCGAGTGGACTGGTATAAACTCACAGAAGGCGAGTATCTCCCCCTGCAGCCAGATCAAGCCGGTGTATTGCGCAGCGAGATTTTCCCCGGTTTGTGGCTTCCAGTCCCCGCACTGCTAGCCGGCGATTTGGCGGCGGTACTGGCGGTGCTGCAGCAGGGATTGGCCACACCGGCACACGCAGCCTTTGTCGAGAACCTCAGAAACCCCAAAAACCCGTAGCACAGGCCAGAGCGCCTGTGCACCCCCTCCGGACAGGCGTCCCGCCTGTCCTACGCCTGGATTGTCCTACGCCTGGATGGTCAAAACCCGCTGCCAGTGGTAAATTAGCAGAAAAACTAATATAAGGAATAGAAGAGCCGGCAGCCGCCGCCTCCGATTCCTGGCATAATCATTATTAATCTTTGGAGCTGCAACCCACCGTGAGCCAAACAGAACTCCCATCCCTGCAATCCCTGGAAAGCGAAAACGCCCATCTGCGGGAAGAACTGCAGATGAAAGACCAACTCGTCCAGCAACTGTCCCAGGAACTGTTCCGCCTCGTCAAGGGCAAAAATAATAACTTTGTCCCGCCCCAGCAGCCGGTAGCCCTTGAACGCAACAGCGCCCAAATGAAGGCGATGCGCGAACAGCTAGAAGGTCTCGAACAGCAGCTGGCTTTCTACCAAGAGCAAGTTGGCCAGCGCGATGCCGAACTTTTCCAGCTGCGCCAGTCTGTCCAAGAATTGACCGACCGCAGCCGCATGCTAGAACAGGTGGTGCAAGAACTGCCTATCGTCTACCGCGAGAAGTTTGCTGAGCGCATGGAGCCGGTGAAAGAGAAAGTGGCCATGCTGCAGCGCGAAAATCGCCAGCTTCACGCCGAACTGCAAAGTGTCAGCTACCGACTAGCCGTCAGAACTCGTCGCGGCAATGGCCAGCTGGATCTGCCCAGCTTCTCGCCTTCCAACTCCCCCCTCAACTTGCCCTCGTTTGGCAATGCCTGAAATCCTGATCGCAATCGATGCTGAAGTTGAGAACTCTGGCGAACTCACCCTGGCATCGCTGGCGATAACTCAAATGGTTTCTGCTCTCACGCAGGCTATCTCCGCTTCACCCTGGGCCCCACCGGCACCCGTTCGCCTTATCTCCGCCAGATCCCTCACGCAACCGGCTTTTTCCCGCGCCCTCAGTGCCGGTGAGGCGCTCCTCTGCCCTTTAACGCTTAATTTACCGGATACTGTCCCATTCCCCGCTCAGCGCATCTACCAAACTTGCCGCGATGTCCCCGGACTTCGCCGGCACGCCGAACAGCTGGGATATGCCACGGGTGCCGGTCAGCACTGGCTGCCCGCTGTCCTCACCGCCAGGGGGCCCATCTACGGGGAAGTTATATGCAATCCGGATTATTACTCAGGCAAAATATCGCCGCAACCAGAGTCTGATGGCGGCGATAAAATAAACGCTATATCCGGAGATTGTAAAAATTACAGGCAGCCGGCCCACCTCTCAGACAGTTGGCGGCAGCAGCTGTACGAATTGGCCTACCGGTTGCTGCGCTCCCTGGACGCCCCACCGGCAGCCTATTTAATGCAATTTGGATTTCTTGGGGAGGTAATTTGCTTTGACCGTTTGTGGCCATATCCAGCCGAGCCGGCGGTGGCCAGCATCGGCGTGCAAGAGCCTGATTTATTTAACTGTCACTGGTACTGCCTGACCGGCAAACCAATCTTGGATTTGACAATTCCTCACTCAGCGGAGTGCCAGCTGCATTCCTAGAAAGAGGAGAAAGCCGTTTTTTAACTTTCAATTTTAAAGCCAACAACTGCACCCTTTAGCACAGCTGGCGCTTTCAGTCAAGAATAAATAAACTTAAGCCGCCGCCCTTAAGGAGGCGGCATCTCGATCGAGGGAAACTAAAACCGTATCGTAGCTGTCAAAAATTTCAAATACCGTATCGAGCTGAGAGATTTCAAAGACCAGCCTGACCGTAGCTTTGAGATTGCAGAGAACCAGGCGACATCCGTGTTGGCGAGCGGTGGAAAGACCGGCAATCAGGGAAAAGAGCCCGGAACTG
>JALOOK010000377.1 GCA_025454445.1 Oscillatoria sp. Prado101
TTTCTATTCGAGTTGTGAAAAGCTAGAAACCCGGTTTCTAAAAGAAACCGGGTTTCTGGCCCAAATCATTTCAAACCGCTATATATAAAATAGTCAAAATTAAATGTAAAAGCTAATGTTATGTTCCAAACGACTCGCCGGCGTTTAGCGATCTGGTACACAGCCGTAACAGCGGTACTGCTGCTGCTGTTTGCCACGGGTGTCTATTGCTATGTGCGCAGCACCTTGATAGAGCGGATAGACGACACCCTCAACCATGTAGTGGAAGTGATAGAGCGCTCGCTGGTTATCGATCCGGTGCAGCCATCACCGGCAGGTGGGAACCAATACCGAATTAACGTAGAAGCCAGTTTTCGCGACAACGCGCAGAACTTAGAAGACGACCACATTGACTTAGAATGGTTTAGCCCCACCGGCTTATTGCTGCGGTCTACCCTGCACGAATCGCTCGACATTCCCCTGCACCCCAAGCGCACCGGCGAAACGGTGCAGCTCCCCTCCGGTCAGTTGCTGCGACAGGTGACAGAGCGCGTGGAAATCGGGCGACAGGTGCTCGGATATCTGCGAGTCAGCCATCCCTGGTTTGAAGTCACGAAACCAATCCGCCTGCTGACATTAGATTTGAGCTTAGGCATCAGTTTAATGCTGGTATCCGTTGCAGCCAGCGGCTGGTTTCTTTCCGGTTTAGCCATCAAGCCGGTGCGCGAATCTTACCAGCGCCTGAAACAGTTCACAGCTGACGCCTCCCACGAATTGAGAAATCCAATTGCCATGATTCAAACCAACGTGCAGGCATCGCTGTCTGACCCAGATTTAGACCAGGCGCAGCACCGGCAGCAACTGCAAGTCGTGGAGAGACTGACGCGCCGGTTGGGGCGTTTGGTGGACGATTTGCTATTTCTCGCCCGACAGGATAGCGGCGCAGTAAAAAGCCGGTGGGTTGAGGTTCCTTTAGACGCCCTGCTAATGGAAGTTATGGAAGAACAGCAGGCGGTTGCCGGTGAGAAAGGCATCACCCTCTGCGCAGACTTGATTGAGCCGCCCCTTTCCCTTTCCCTCGACGCCCCCGCAGAGAATCTGTTCGTACTTCAGGGAGACTGGGACCAGCTGGCGCGTCTGTTTACCAACCTGGTTTCTAATGCCGTGCAGCACACCCCAACTGGCGGTGAAGTGCGGCTGGAATTGCAGCGCACCGGCAGCCACCTGCAAGTCAAAGTGATTGACACCGGCACCGGCATTCCAGAAGACGCCTTACCTCACCTATTCGACCGTTTTTATCGCGCAGATCCAGCTCGCACTCACGGGGCGACAGCCGGTTCAGGATTGGGGCTAGCGATTGCCCTGGCTATTGTAGAAAATCATCAGGGGCACATTAAAATTGAAAGCCAGCTGAAGCGCGGCACAACAGTTACAGTCACCTTGCCGGTGTTTAACACTAATTAGGACTTACGCAGAAACCGGGTTTCTGAACCAGCAGTCTTGACTTTCAGCCCTCGTTCCAGAACCAGAAACCCGGTTTCGTCTCACAGTTGTGCGTAAGTCCCGACTCATTAAACTCGTTTTCTCGTTCCCAGGGCGGGCACGGGGACTCGCCCCTACAGGCTGGGAACGAAAATGAGGAGGCTCTGCCTCCGAACCCCCGCAAAAACTATTAATTTTTAACTTTTACCCCCTCCTCAGGAGATTTAGCGAGTTCCTCTGAGAGCCACCGGGCAAATTTTGTCTCAAACGTAAAAGCCTCCCGCTCCATTTTATTGCGCCGGTAGTTTTGACCGGCTCGCTTGTATTCCTTGAAATAGTTGTATCCAAACTTATCTATCCCCCCTAACTCTTCATACTGTTGAACGTGCACGAGTTCGTGAGCCAGCAGAATAAGCTGTTTAACATCCCCCTGTTTATAGGGGGCGGTAACATAAATTTTCTGTCCGTAAACTTGGGCATTCGACTTGCCAACATCTATTCTTAAACTTGCCGCCACCCACTCATCCATTAGGGTAGCGCCGTAGACCACCTCAACCCGGTCTACTAAATCCCCAAAGTGAGGGCGCAAATATTGCTTCTGAAAGTCATCTAAGCCTCGCCCCCAGCCGTTATTTTTCGCCATGAATTGAGATGCCCCCTTGTACGCTACGGCACCCACCTCGCCCCAGGCTTTTTCAGAAAGGTTTTTGGGGACTTTTTCCTTCCCCATTTGTGCGATAATCTGAGATGAATATTCGATGTCAAACCTATTCACAGCCAAATGATAGCCCCCTATTCCTAAAGTTGCTAACCCGACCAATGATCCCAAACACAAAAATTTACCATCCCACTTCATAGGACAACCAATTCAACTTTTATGCAGTTCTTCTTTGAGAGATTTTCACTTCGGGTGAAAGTTTACATTTCTTAAGCCATTGTCCGAAATTATACTTACTACGTTTCCAGATGTGACACTTTTCCCATGTTAAACAATAGCGTGACAATAAATCAAGAGGCGATTGTGCTGCCCACCCCTGCGATCGACTGCCGGTGCTGTGCCCGAGTCCACCGGCACCCCAGGAACCGCCCAAACCTCATGCGAGACAGGGGCGAGACGAGCGCGAAGCTGGCATGCCACTTGGCGACGTTTGAGTGGCGGCGTTTGTTCCTGCGCTCGTTTGCTGTCGAGCAATCTGGCGGTAAGAAAGCCCTGCGCCCTGCGCCTGGGCGAGCGGGCGTGCCGGTGTGGGGTGCCTCACAGGTGTGGGTCTTTTACACACCTTGGCTGAAATGGCGTTTTTCCGTGGACAACTTCCTCTTCTTTCTTGGCGCTCTCTGCGTCAATGCGGTTGATTATTAATTTTAACTTAACACCAATGCCCCCGAGCGCCACCGTGTGCAAAAAACCCACACTTGTGAGGTGTGGGGTGCCCAAGGCACCCCAGCCACGCACTACGCAGCCACAGGCTGCAGGCGTTCGCCTACAGCTTTCCTGTCCGAGATTAACTGGTCAGTCACATATTCCACAACCACCGGCTGCAGGGAGAAAAGACCCGCTTTTTTTTCAATCAGAGATCGCTCCTCCAGAGATTCCAAATCCTCAAGCAGTTTTTGCGGCGAGATCGCCGGCAACATTTTCAGAAGCATTTCTGAAAATGTTGCCGGTTCGCGATTAATCGCCAGCCACTTAATAATCTCCTTCTCCGCCTCAGACAAACGAGCAAAATGCTGTTCTAAAAGACTGCAAATGTCGCCAAAAACATTTATATTATGTTTGACAAATTCGGAAATACTCCCCTCAAATAACCTGAACACAGTTTGGGATACAATTTTCAAAGCCAGTGGGCTGCCGGCATAGAAATCAATCAGCTGGCGGCTCTCGGCGGGAGACTCCCAGAAGCACCCGTTCCCTCTCAAGATTTTCTCCGCTTCAGCCGCCGGCAACCCCGTCAGTTTCAGCGAGCGAACAGGTAATGTCTCACCTTCCAGCAGTCTAATTTCTTTGGGCTTTTCCCGGCTCGCCAGCAACAAGCAACTTTGATGGGCTGATTCTCCCAGCCGCCGAAACAGTTCGCCATAACCCTCACAGCCAGAGCGATAGTTTCCGGAGCTGCGCCATCCCTTTTCCGCAGCGCCCCCACCCAGAATTGCCTCGACATCATCTAAAACTAGCAGACACCGGTGTTCGCGCAAATAGCGAATCAGTTGCGAAATCATAGCCTCTGCAGTTTCTCGCCCCTCACCGCCCCATGCCTTGGGGGGGTTGGGGGGGCACTCATTTGAGAGGAATCTCAGCAACTCTGCTAGAATATCGCTGACCGGCGGTGCGTGGCGCAGACTTTGCCAAATTGCCAACTCGAACCCATCTTCAATTTGCTCAGCGGTGCGCACCAACAGACAGGTTTTGCCGGTTCCGCCCATCCCCGACAGCGCCACCAGCCGGCAGCGCTCTCCCACAATCCAGCGGTGGAGCGTCGCCAGTTCTTCCGTGCGCCCGTAGAAAACAGAAACATCAGGTGCTTCGCTCCAATCTCGGCGCACCTCACCCCCCGCACCCTCTCGCTTCTCAACCTCAGGATCTGGGCGGGAATAGTCACTTGGCTCCAGCCGCAGGTTAAACGCTTTGAAGCAGCAATTCAGGGTTTGCTTATCCACGCCAACTTGGCAAGCGAATACCTTGATCAGGGTATCTGGATTCAAGCCGGTGCGATCGCTCAAGGCTTCCAGGGTGTACCGCTTGCCTTTGTTTTCCCTCAGTTCCGCCTGGGATTCTGCCGCTTTCAGTTTTTGCAATCCTTGTGGCGTGAGGATGACACCGCGCCGGCGTCTCTGTTTTTTTGAATTCATAGATAGCATCTCAGGAATATCAATAGACTTATGGAAAGGCGTAAGGCAAGACGAGCTGACGCTACTCGGCGCTCTGTTTCGCTTGCCCCACAAATATTTTCAAAGGTGAGATGCACTTTTCCGAGGGGTTCCCGGGTGTTAAGTCCCAAAAAATTGACCCTAATCTCGCAATCGTAACCACTTTACTCTATTCCTAATGGATGTGACCTACAGATGACATCCCTCCCAGGGGAGATTTTCCGTTGGCTAGCTGCCAGATTTTTTTCTCCCCTTAAAAGCTGAGATCGCTTTTGCGAAGTTAAAGGTTTTTTTTCACAGTTCAAGAACGACCGTCCCGCGCTTCAGCAAAATTTTCAATCAGCTACAACCTTTGCTCTTGCTTGGTTTGAGGACTCCAAATGATTAATGCTTAACTTCTTTCTTAAGTTCCTAAACTTCGGTTGACTGCAGCTCCCTGGCAGAGGCAAACTGAAAGTGTCCCCAAAAAGGATCCCCTAAATTTGAGGAAAAACGATGACTGAACCAAACAAGAAAAACAACGATTGCAACTGCTCCAAAGCCTGCTGTTCGGCTTGGCTCAAATTGACGACGGGCGGTTGCGGACGTGCTATCTGCAGCGGTACGCGCAAGACAAATGACGGCTGCGGCGGCAGGCCAAACGCAGTCCAGGCCGCTGCGGGCAGCGGATTCAGCTCGGCTTGAAACGCCGCGCTGTCCATCGCCGCAAACAGCAGATCGCCCAGCAAACGATGAGCATCTTCGGGCGTGCCCGCCCAGGTCGTCACCAAATAACGGGCCGCCGCCTGCAGCGGCGTACGCTGGCTGCCACGCAGTGGAGGAT
>JALOOK010000378.1 GCA_025454445.1 Oscillatoria sp. Prado101
CCCAAGCACTTCTTCTGGAACGCAGCATCGCCTACCGCTAACACCTCATCGACAACTAGAATTTCTGGCTCTAAATGGGCAGCCACCGCAAACGCCAGCCGCACATACATCCCAGAAGAATACCGCTTCACCGGCGTATCTAAAAACTTCTCCACCTCCGCAAACGCCACAATTTCATCAAACTTCCTCTTAATCTCCGCCTTGCTCATTCCCAGTATAGCACCATTGAGATAAATATTCTCCCTGCCGGTCAATTCCGGGTGAAACCCAGTCCCCACCTCCAACAAACTCGCTATTCGCCCTTTAATCGAAATTCGTCCAGCAGTCGGATCGGTGATGCGGCTCAAAATCTTTAAGAGCGTTGATTTTCCCGCTCCATTGCGTCCAATTATCCCCACCCGCTCGCCCTGCTTTATCTCAAAAGAAACATCCTTCAGCGCCCAAAACTCTTCAAAAGCGGGAGCCGCAATCTTTTTGCCAAACGGTGCCAGTATTTTGCGCCCGAGGGACTTCGCACCGTTAGCTATGACATCTCGCAGCGCCGTGTAGCGCTCCTGCTGCAGGTGCCCGATAATATATTTCTTCCCTAGATTCTCGACCCGAATCACCCTATCTGACATATTTTCGAGTTTTGGCTTAAATCAGATCAGCAAACGTGCGTTCCGTCTTGCGGAAGTACCACACCCCGCTGACAAACAGCAGCGCCACTAGCGCCATAGATAGCGATAGTCCTGGCAAGTGCAGCTTAGCACTGCCACCCAAAATTGCCCACCGGAAGCCATCAATCACCCCCACCATCGGATTTAAAGAGTATAGCATACGCCAGCGATCTGGCACAATACTGCTGCTAAAACCAACTGGCGAAATATACAATCCGAACTGGACAATAAATGGGACAATATAGCGGAAATCTCGGTACTTCACATTCAGCGCCGCCAGCCACAGTCCACCGCCCATTGCAGCCGCAAAAGCAATGACTGCAAACACCGGCATCGTCAGAATCCGCCAGCTTGGAACAAAATTATACCACGCCATAAGCCCCAGCAGAATTATCCCCGAAATCAGAAAATCCACAAAACTGACAATCACCGCAGAAGCCGGCACCACCAGCCGTGGGAAGTACACCTTGGAAATCAAGTTGGCATTAGCAATCAGACTATCGCTGCACGCCGCCAGGGAATTGGCAAAAAATTGCCAAGGCAGCATCGCTGCAAACACTAGAATTGGATAAGGTGCCCCCTGCGAAGGCAACTTGGCCAGATTGCCAAACACCACCGTGAACACCACCATTGTCAGGAAAGGCCGGATTAGGGCCCAAGTAATACCAATCGCCGTCTGCTTATAGCGTACCAGTATATCCCGCCAAGCCAGGAAGTAAAATAGCTCCCGGTAGCGCCAGATATCTTGCCAGTATTGGCGTTCTGTACGACCCGCCTCGATAATCAGTTCTTCGGCCTTCATAAGTTTTAACTTTTCATCTCAGACATCAGATAGCTCGCAAAGGCACGAGCTTGAACTGATAGCCGGTGGGTTTGATCCCAAGCATAAGCATTATCGGCAACCACCTGTGCCGCTGACAAGCTCATAGTGCCCTTTTACCCCCAGCTATGCGCCGGCGATCCTAGCCTTCCAGCAACCAAACCGGACACCCTCGCGCCCGCATAGCCATAGCCTACATAATGCAAAAAAACCGTTGCTGAACTCTGGGATTCCTTTGGCAGCCATTCTAGCAGATCCTCACCCGAACGCCCAGCCATCTAATGAACTGCAAAGCTTCCCACAGAAGTTCCGCTCGTCCCAGCCGGTTCCCCAACCACAAAGTCTGTCTCCCAGCCAATCACGCGGGAGACAGCGCCAGGGAGGGCACCTGTTTCACCGGCACAGTAATAACAAACTCCGCTCCCTCACCCGGAATTGAAATACACTCAATCTCACCCCCATGCTGTTCGACAATCTGGTAGCAAATAGAAAGCCCTAAACCGGTGCCCGCTCCCACCGGCTTGGTCGTGAAAAAGGGGTCAAATATCTTATCTTTAATCTCAGGGGTAATTCCCGGGCCATTATCAGCAATCGCAATCCGAACAAATTGGGCATCGGGCATTGGGCATTGCGAAGAATCTTCCCCATGCCCCATGCCCCATTCCCCATGCCCTATTGAAGTGCGAATCCAAATCGTAGGGCATTGAGCGTTGCTCGCAGGCGATTTCTGCCCTTCCCCACGCTCCTCGCCCGACGCCCCATTCCTTATTTCCAAAGCGTCAATCGCATTGCTGAGGATATGCATAAAAACTTGGTTCAGCTGCGCCGGATTGCACTTCACCTGCGGCAAATCTCCGAACAGCTTGGTCACCTGTATTTTATCTTTCAGACGGCTGTTCAAAATCACCAGCGTGCTTTCAATTCCTTCGTGCAGATCGACGGCTTTCACCTCAGCTTCATCCAGGCGGGAGAAATTGCGCAGCGACAGCACCAGCTGGCGAATCCGCTCAGCGCCGTTTTTCATAGACGCCAGAGTTTTGGGCAAGTCTTCTTCCAGAAATTCCAGATCGACGCTTTCTATCTCCTCCTGAATCTCTGGCTTTAGCTGAGGGGAGTGCTGCCGGTACAGATGCAAAACCCTCAGCAAATCTTCCATATAGCCTTCGGTGTATTTGATGTTACCGTAGATAAAACTAACAGGGTTGTTAATTTCATGGGCCACACCGGCAACCAGATTGCCGAGTGCGGACATTTTCTCGGTTTGAATCAGCTGAGCCTGCGCTTGCTTCAATTCTTTAGTGTACACTCGCACGGCGTCAATCATCTGGTTCAGGGAAGTCGTCAGCACCCCAACTTCATCCTCTGCTGTCACCGGCACTTGCAGCTCAAAATTCGATTCCTCCGTCACCCGCAGAGCCACTTTAGTTGCTTCTTCAATCGGACGCGAGATCGCCCGACTTGTATAAATAGCCAGACCGGCAGCCGTCCCAGCTGATACCAGAAGACTGCCCAGCATAATTTTTGCTCCCATAATTTCTGCTTCCCGATAGTCTTTGAACTCCTCCTCTGTCTCGTTTTGAAAAGAGTCTACCAGAACAGAAAGTTCTCTGGATAAGTCGCTAAATTTGATCGAGACTTCGCTTTGGGAAAATTTTATCAGCAACTGCTGCAGTTCCTGAACTTCTTCTGGCCGCAAACTCGCGGAATCTATGCGTTTTACGAGCTTCTCTAGTTGCTGAGAGTAAGCCTCGACTGTGGCTTGATAATCTCGCAGCAATTTTTTCAGACTGTCGCAGTTCTTTTCATGGTAAGAGTTTTGCAACTTGGCATAGTAAAAATTAAGCTCCTGAACTGCTTCATCTGCGAGACTATCTGTTTCCACAATAGCCGACCGCAGTTCCGAAGATGCCTCTCTCAATATTTTCGCATCTTTCCCTAAAAGAAGCAGCTGCTGTTCGTGACCTTTTGCCTGTAGCATAGCAGCTTGTAGATGACTCAACATCTTGGTCGCCTCATGGGAGCGGTGGAGTTGAATCATCGCCTGACCCTCATAAAAGTTTTCTGTCAGACGTCCCGTCACAGATCCCAAAAGAGCAATCCCGATAGAAAGGGCATAGCCAAAGCTGATTTTTTGCCGTATGCTTAAGCGAATGAACTGCCGCTTAAGCCAATTTTTAGAGCGGATATCCTGCGGAGAGGCGGTTGCCGGCGCAGAGGGCATATCTGTCTCATCTAGAGGAAACTGTGAGTCTTGAAATTGCATATATCTGAGGCTCCAAAAAATGTAAAAATAACCACTTCCTGAAAGGAATACCCGTTTAATGAGTGACTGAAAATCTGTCAAGTTAACGACCCAGCACGAACACCCTGTAAAGCAGTTTTAGAACTCCGGTAAACCTGCTGGAGTATACAAGACTGCTTTTTGGCCTACTTCAGTACAGAAACTTTTGAAGGATCGCACTGTTACGTAGAATTTAAATTGTAACAGAACTGCCATTCCACAGGATAATTTCCTCAACATCTCTTTTCGCCGCGCCCCACATACTAACCAATATATGACTCACTCACCAACACCGGCAGCCACAGACGCCCCAGCTGACACCCCCAACTGGCCAACCTTACTGCAGCAGCTGCTCGACCGGCAGTCCCTCTCCCGCCAGCAAGCAGCCAGACTGATGCTCGGATGGCTCAGCGAAGAAATCCCGCCGGCACTCTCCGGCGCTATTCTAGCCGCTCTGCAAGCCAAAAGCGTCTCGGCTGACGAACTGGCAGGAATGGCTGAAGTGTTGCAATCCCAGTCTGCCACAACCAAGAGCGCCCCAATCCCAACTCCCCTGATTGACACCTGCGGCACCGGCGGGGATGGAGCCTCAACCTTCAACATTTCCACCGCCGTAGCCTTCGTCGCCGCCGCTGCCGGCGTGCCGGTGGCCAAGCACGGCAATCGCTCCGCCTCCAGCCGCGTCGGTTCAGCTGATGTCCTGGAAGCCTTGGGCGTCAACCTCAGCGCTGACAGTGAGAGGGTGCACGCCGCAGTCAGCGAAGTCGGCATCACCTTTCTGTTTGCCCCTGGCTGGCACCCCGCACTCAAAGCCGTAGCGCCGCTGCGCCGAACCCTGGGAGTGCGGACGGTGTTTAACCTCCTTGGCCCTCTGGTCAACCCCTTGCGCCCCACCGGCCAGGTGATTGGCGTCTTCGATTCAAACTTGCTGGCAACCCTCGCCCACGCCTTGGGGCAGCTGGGAGCCCAGTTCGGCATTGTCGCCCACGGGCGCGAGAAACTGGACGAGGCTGGGCTGGCAGATATCACAGACTTGGCCATTCTGTCCGCCGGCCAGGTGCGGCGAGCCACCCTCAACCCGCAAGAGGTGGGCTTGACACCGGCTCCCACTGGGGAGCTGCGCGGCGGGGATGTCCCAGAAAATGCTGAGATTTTGCGCAATGTCCTGCAAGGAAAGGGAACGCCGGCGCAACAGGATGCTGTCGCTTTAAATGCCTCACTCGCCCTGCAAGTTGCGGGCGTTATTCCCCTGGAAAATCACGCCGCCGGCATTGTCCGAGCCAGGGAAATTCTTGACAGCGGTGCCGGCTGGTCAAAGCTTCAGCAGCTGGTTCAGTTCCTTCGCGATTGAGAAAATATAGCTGTTTTCAGTTGAAGTACGCATCAG
>JALOOK010000379.1 GCA_025454445.1 Oscillatoria sp. Prado101
GTTGGGCGTCGGCCCTGCAAGTTCGTAGTTGGGCGTCGGCCCTGCAAGTTCGTAGTTGGGCGTCGGCCCTGCAAGTTCGTAGTTGGGCGTCGGCCCTCCTAGTTTGTAGTTGGGCTGAAGCCCTCCTAGTTTGTAGTTCCAACGCACCGGCAATCTGTTCCACACTCAAACCCAGCGCCAGCAATCCCAGATTCTAGCTTACCTTCTGTCTTGCCTTCTTGATAGACTCGCGTCTGCTTTAAATCACTCAACCCAAACATAGCTTCTATCTCCTGGCGACTTAAGTTGGTAAACTTGTAAACACAATATCGTCTCAATCAATTCCAGAACTTTCCGCTGAGAGCGCTTCATCAGTCAGAGTCTGCTGCGCTTGCTGGATTAAACCCCTCGCCCGCTCACCGGCAGTTTCCGAGGACTCAACTATCAATTGTATCATCCCCCCACCCACCAAGCGGTCTGCAGTTTCCCCTAACACATCCAGGCACACCCGCCTGACTCGCCGGCATGAAAAAACTCTCGGTACTGCACCGGCACACCCTGATCTATAGCAGTTTTGAGTTGGATGGAGTACATGCCAGAAACCCGGTTTCTTTAAGAAACCGGGTTTCTAAGTACTAAGCTTTCGCTAAAAAATCGCTAAAAAAACGCGCGTTAAAATCCTCTTTTGACTGAAACTGCACCCCGACAAAATAAATCGGTTTTTCGGGAGCGTCTTCAGCCGGATCAAACAAGCCATCAATCCGGAAAGCCGTCTCCTTAATTTCCAATAGAAGTGAACTTGTAGCCCTCAGCTGCTGCTGCGCTCTCTCCCAGCAGTTCAAAGAAAGCGCGCTTGGAGAGTCTCAAACCAAACGTAAAATATAGAATCTGCTATCACGGTCTTCTGAAGATGTGGCGTTTCAACATCCAGCCTTATTATACATTAATTTCCCTCAACTACCCTGAGGTGCCGGTGTTCATTTGAGAGAGCCGTTATAAAAATATAGAAGGGGGGTGCCCCTTGACATCGCACCTGTGCTATACAAATTAAGCCTCTGGATACAGATTATATCGGGGTTGCCGAGCGGCGAAAGAGAGCAATCGCCGAGCACTCTCAACCCAACCGGGCAGATGCTAAAGGTGGCAGGTTTTTGCGTGGGATATCAAAAGAAACAATACCCTATCCCCCTCTTCCCATCCCCCTCCTTATCCGTAGATGACCCGCCCCTTATGAAGACGCCGAAATTTTTTGCTGGCGGAGGATTTCATCTTGAATCCGCTTTTGCAAAGCTGAATCATTTTGCTGGAGCGCCGTAATCTCGTTAAAACGGGCAATATTCAAACCGTTATTTTCGACAATAGCCTTAGACTCATTACAAAACTTCAGCGCAATGTTCCGCACATTTCCGGGAAGCTTGTTGATACTTGTCGAATCACTGCAAACAATCGGAGGAACAGAACCAGAACCAGTTTTTTTCTGAATCTCCTGATAAGCAGCCTGACGCTTTGGCTCAATAGCCAGCACAGCGCGAGCGTAGTTAACTACCTCCCCATCACTTATCGTTTGAGCGCGTGCGGTATCACCGATAACAAGCACCGGCAACCGTCCAGACAAACCGGGAACCACTCCAGACAGCACCCCCACTACAGACAGCACACCGACAATCAGGGATTGTGACAGTAACCCCTTCAGGTTAATTCCAGATCCGGAACGAAACAAATTCATAATTGTGCCCAAATAAACTATAATACCAAAGGTTTCAATACTTCTGAACTTTTTTACCAGACAGAAGTTCCAGCCTTGCAATTCCCTTGAGCAGGGACTTTGGGGCCTTAACTATTTTGGCCAGCAGCTGAAATGCCCGTACTGCGAGGGCTGCGAAACAGCTGCCACACTTAAGCATTACCCGCCCAAAACACTAAAAAGCAGGACAGAAAACCCTCACTCTCCAGACTACCGCCTTTGGCAGCCAAATCCCACCGTAAATTTGAGTGTGAAAACTTTTATCAAACCCCTGACTCAGAAAGCGATATCAGGGTTTTCACGCAATCTAAAGTGTAGTTTTTTCACTTTCAGGCCAGCCCGTGCCGGGGCTGACCGCTTCTGTTAAATCTTTATGACATAATATGGCAGAGTTCTATCACCATCATTTGCAGGGCTGACATGTCCTGGGCACCCCGCTTCAGGCTAACTTCCAGCTCCAGCAGCACCGGCAAAACCTTCTGCAACTTCTCCAGACTCACCGAACTCACCTCTTTGCGCAGAAAATAAATCCGCTTGGGGTTGCCAACTTCCGCAGCTTGTGCTATAATCTGCTCATCTTTTTCCCCAGCAACAGCCATCAGCTTAACCCACAGCCAAGTGCGAAACTGCCCAGTCAGCGTCGCCACAATCCGCAGCGCCGGCTCATTGCGATTCAGCAAATCCGCCACCAGTTCCAGCGCCGCCGCCGTATTCCCCTCTCGGATCGCCGCCGCCAGCTGAAAACTGTTTTGCGCAGTCGCCGTCACCAGCCGCCCCACAGCAGCCTCATCCAAAGGCATCTTACCCTCACCGGCATACAGCCGCAACTTGTCCAGCTCAGCAAAAAGCTGCCGCGTATCATTCCCCACCGATTCAGCCAGCAGCGCCACCGCCCCAGCAGTCAGCCTGACCCCCTTCTCACCGGCAGCCTCTCGCACCCTAGCAGCAAGCTCCTCCGTTTTCCAAGCCGGAATCAAAGAAAATTCCTTGACAACCGCCCACTTTTGCAGCAACTTCGTAGACTTCAGACGCCCGTCAGGCTTACCACTCGCCGTCAGCAGCAGCGTCGCCCGCACCGGGACAGCCGGCAGAGTCCGCTCCAACTCAGCCAGCAGCTCAGCAGAGCAGTGCTGGCACACAGTCGTGTCCACCAGCCAAACCAGACGCCCACCGGCACCAAACGGCGGCGTCATCGCCTGATTGAGGGCAAAAATCGCCCCATCCGCTTGCTCAGGAGGAATTTTGTCAAAATTAAAACTGGCCCAGCTCTTGTCAAGCACTTTCTCCCGCAGCTCAGTCACAGCTTTGGCGATCGCAAAGTCATCTTCCCCCCAGTAGAGGTAAATTGGCATAAGTTAAATATTTGGTGAACCAATACGCAGATTTCAGATGCTAGGATTTTGGACTTTTCTCCAATCTAAAATCTACAGTCTAAAATCTAAAATGGTTGGTGCCCACAGCCCCCACACCAGAAATACGAGGCGAGCGAGATTGGACGATACATATCAAGTCTATTTAAATCGAGTGGCGCGGACAGTCCTGCCGGCAACCTATCAGTCCGGAGTCCAGCACATCCAGGAGTCTCCCAAATACAAGCCAGATACCGACGGTGGGAGACGCCCAATACCCTTTCCCGGAGTTACCGTAATCACCCCCCCGTGGGAAGAAGATGCCGAAAATACTTCCTTCTACAAAAAATTGCAGGAGTGCCAGCAGCAGCTTCTGGAGCGGCTTCCTGCCGGTCTGTTCGTGCCGGTGCCCCCAGAAAGCTTTCATTTCACCTTGGCCGACTTGATTTGGGACGGAGCCTACCGGCACGCCAGTCAAAATCCCGAATTTGACTCCATGCTGCGCCAGCAAATCACCGCCAGCTTCAGCCAGTACACCCCGCCCCCATTAGGCAGCCCCCCAGTGCGCTGGCAGTTGCTGGGGCTGATGCTCAGAACCCGCGCCGCCGGCGTTTGTCTAGTCCCCAAAGACGAACACTCCTACGAGCAGATCGTGCAATTGCGGCGAGCCATCTATCAAAATCCCGACCTGATCGGTTTGGGCATCGAGCAGCAGTATCATTTCAGCGGGCACATCACCCTCGGCTATTTTGGCGACATCCCCCCCAACTCGGAACGCAGCCAACTGGCCACCACCCTGTTCGACTTGACTCAGAAATGGATCGACTTTGAACCCCAAGAACTCTGGGTGCAGCGAGCCGAACTGCGCAAATTTGACGACATGACCCGCTACTACCGCCAACCAGACTGGCCTGCTGTGCAATTCTGATCAGAGCGCGTATTGGGCATGGGGTATGGGGCTTCTGGCATGGGGCATTGGCATGGTTTCACCCAGCTGCCGGATCTATAGCAGATTTCAACCGAGTCAGGTACAGATATTAGATCCCCCCCTAGCCGGGGCGGTCTCCGTTTGCCGCACCGCCCCTACAAGGGGGGGGACATTTCAAAGCCCCCCTTGCGTAGGGGCGGGCCCTTCCGCCCCGTTTGGGGGGATCTCCAGACTGTACTCCAGCCAGATGCTTGCCCGCTATATTTTGTCTCCCCTGCGGGAGACATTTCTTACTTCCGGAAGAAAGCATATATACAAAACCTGTCTAAACTCGGTTATTTGTAAAAACCATTCTTTCGGATATCCCTAAATTTGAGGGAGTGGCGTCCCGCAAATACCTGGCATGGGGCATGGGGCATTGGGCATTGGCTCAATTATCGCGCTACCGGCTGAAAGCCAATCCCTAGCCCCTACCGCCCTCACCCAAAACGCCCTCACCCCCAACCCCTAACCCCTGCCCCCTAACCAATGCCCAACCATCCGATCATGGAGCAGAGCTTTGCCATCATCGACCGAGAAATCGGCGAACACAATTTCACCCGGGCTGAATACGCCATTGTCCGGCGGGTAATCCACAGCACAGCTGATTTTGACTTCAAACAGCTGATTCGATTCAGTCCGGACGCCATTGAAACAGCTGTGGCAGCTCTGCGCCGGCGGGTGCCGATTGTCACAGATGTCTCAATGGTCAAACAGGGAGTAACCACTTTAGTCAGCCAAACCTTTGCCAACCCCCTGATTAGCGCTGTCGAACAAGTGCCGGAGGCGCTTCCCGGCAAAACCCGCAGCGAAACCGGCATGCTGCAATGCCTGCAACAGTGGCCAGACGCCATTTTTGCCATCGGCAACGCCCCCACCGCCCTCTTGGCTCTCTGTTCCCAGCTTTCCGCACCCGCCGCACCGGCATCTGGGACGGGCAAAATTCCCCCCCTGATCGTAGGCGCACCAGTCGGTTTCGTCTCCGTCATCGAGTCCAAAGCAGCCCTGGCACAGCTTCCAGTCCCCCAAATTCGCGTCGAAGGACGCAAAGGCGGCTCGCCGGTCGCCGCTGCCATCCTTAATGCTTTTATAGTCTTGGCTTCGGAG
>JALOOK010000020.1 GCA_025454445.1 Oscillatoria sp. Prado101
GATTTTATCCACCTCAAATTTGCGCAGATGCCATTTTTCCGCATCCAGCTGAAAATTCGCCCTCACTCCCCCCTTCAAAGACCCCGCCACAGAAATTTCCCCACCAAAAATCCCCCGCAACTCCGCAATATCCGGCAGAGGATCAGCCTCCCGCCGTTTGTCCGCCGCTTGCGCCAGAGCGTCGATTTCCGAAAACCGGCGCAGCTGCGCCAGCAAATCCGCCCCGGGCAACCCCACCGCTATCCCTTGCACATCAGCCGCCGTGCCATAATCAGCACGCCCCAACCCGCCGATCAAGTCCTGCAACCTCAACCGCTGCGCCGCCGCCACCACATCGTGCACCTCACCGGCAGCAATTTTCACATTTGCCAAGAACTGCGGGTCTTCCCCCAGAGTCACCCGACCGCTGGCCATATAGACGCTTTTCCCCACCTGCAACTCCCCAGAAGTCAGCGTTGCGGCACCCCGCGACAGCTCGAACTGGCCTCCCAGCCGGTCAGCTGCTAAATAACCCATTTTGGGGTTGACAATTGAAACATTACCTGCTATAATAGCGCGTTCGAGCATCTCCCAGGTGGGTTCCCCCGACGGCAAACTCACGTCAAAACTTCCCGACGCCTGCCCAGAGAGAGTCCCGGCAGCCAGCAGGGGCGAAAGGGGCCCAGGCACAGCAGGGGGCGTCAGTTTGACAATTCCGATCGGAAACTGTTCAATTTCCAGGCGCAGGCGATTGCCGCCCAGTGTCTGCGGCGTGTTCGTGCCTCTGGCCACCGCCTCACCCCGGCGCACCAAAAAGGCCACCGGCAGGCTGTTGGCGTCCAGGCTCAATTCGATTTTGTCTGCAGTCCCACTCAACTGCAAAGAGCCACCCCGGCCCAAAGCAAAATCCACACTGCCGGCGAGGACGGTATCGAAAGCCACTTGATTGATAGCAAAATCATACAGCCGGATATTACCCGTCAAACTCGGTTCTGCAAGCGTTCCGAATATCCGCCCCGTGAAATCTGTGCTGCCTTTGACTTGCAGTGCCGGCGGCAGGTCTACCGGCACAGCGGCAAGATTGAACTTTTCAGCAGCCACATTGAAATCGAAGCCAGCTACCTCAACAGAGGCGAAAGAAGGTGCTCGCACGCTCACCGTGCCGCTGGCGGTCAGTCCCGTAGCGGTTGCCCGCTCTACCCGCAGCTGCTGGCCATCCCACTGCAGTGAAGCCGTCAGGGGCAAGAATTGGGCCGCAGTTCGGGCCACCGGCAGCTCCGGAGGGCTAGAAGCGCCGAGCGCGACTTTAACAGTGCCTGCGGCTTTAATGCCTGCCGGGGAAAGCTGGCTGAGACTGCCCGACAGGTTGAACTCGCCCGCTGCCACTGCCGGCAATTCCGGCAAAAAGGGACTCAGCCCTATACCCGCACCCCCCACAGAAGCCTGCCAGCGGCCATTTTGCACTGCCACTTCCTCCACCGTGACTGTGCCACCGGCCACTCCCAGCCTTCCCTTGCCCTTACCACTAATTGCGTCTAATGTCAAGTTATTTGTGCTGCCTGAGAGGGCGAAACTGCCGGTGAAGCCTGACAGAGCACCGGCACCCTTAAATTCCGGCAAAAAGGGGCTGACCGGCACATCCTCAGCAGCCAGAGAGGCTTCCCACCTGCCGCCACTGGTAGAAGCCGTGACGGTGGCGGTGCCGCCCGCGAGCGCCAATTGGCCAGAACCGTTAATTTGAATGCTGTCTGCGGTAAAGGCACTGGCACTGCCCGAGAGGGCGAACTTGCCGGTAAACCGGCCCAGTTGGGAGTCAAACTGGGCGACCGATTTAGGCAAGAAAGGCATGACCGGCACATCTTCCGCGCCCAAAGTCGCTGACCACTGTCCCCCGCTCAGTTTGGCGCTCAGGTTGGCTGCCCCACCGGCAACGTTCAGACTTCCCGAACCCTGGACGCTGACAGTGTTCAGCGCCAGGGACTCCAGACTGCCTGACGCCAGGAAATTGCCGGAGAAACCTCCGAGTTCGCCAGCGGGAAGTCCCAGAGATGCCGGCAAGAAAGGAGCCACCGGCACAGAGTTGGCCCGCACAGCAGCTTGCCACCGGCCTCCTGCAACTGCGATATCCCCGACGCTGACGCTACCGCTGCCCACACTCAGCAGCAAATTCCCTTTAGCATTAATTGCCGTTTCTGTCAAGTTTTTTGTGTTGCCCGCTAGGGTGAGTTGCCCGAAAAGCCTGGGCTTTTCACCGGCAGTCCCCACACCGAGGACTGGGGCGAGAGCTCGCAGCTGTGAAGGGTTGAGGAACTTCAAGTCAGCAGCGATCGCCGCCAGCCGGTCGAGCTGAAGGCCCTCAGGGGAGACAGTAGCGCTGAATCCGCCGTCATTGAGGGTGCCGGCGATCCGGGCTGTGCCGCCGGCAAAGCTTACTCCCAGATCGGCGCTGGCATTAATCGACTCTAGGGTAATAGCCTCTGCCGTACCTTCCAGGCGAATAGTGCCGCCCTTCAGGCTGCCGGTGAGGCTAGCTGCTGGAAGTTTGAAGTCCGAAGTTTGGAATAATTCCGTGTTCGCGATTTGTGCCAGCTGGGTCAGCTGCATGGCAGAGGGAGTGACAGTCGCCTGCCACCGGCCCTCTCGAAGCGCCCCTCCGACATTGGCGGTGCCGCCGGCAACAGCCACCGCCACCCCACCATCCGCTTGAATAGTTTTTAAGCTTATTTCTTTATTAGTGCCTGAAACGCGGATATTTCCTGCGATTACGGCAGGCTTTTGGCGGTAGACAGCAGGCGGAAGAGAGATAGCCTGCCGGCTGGGGTCTGGCTGCGAGCCAAAAGTGGGAATTGAGGGGATTTTAGCCAGTTCTATGCCGGTGGGAACAGCTTCCAGCTGCCACTGCTTGTCGGTGATTTGCCCGGAAACCGCGATTTGGCCGCCGCCAACTTGGGCCACAGTGTTGCGCAGGAAGGCCGTTTCCCTGGCTCCGATGATAGTGATTTCGCCGGCTGCGGGATAGGTAGCTTTGGGTGCCTGCCACTGGACTGCCGTTTCCAGGCTGTCGCCCGGGCCGGCAATATTGGCCTGTGCGTCAATCGTTCCGGTGCTCATGCCGGTGAAGTAGACGCCGTAAAGAGCGGCGAGGGCGTCTCCGGGGACATTGCTAGCTTTGACTTGCAGGTTGAGTTGGGGGGGACGATTGAGTCCGCCCATTTGGATTGCGCCCGAGCCGGTGACAGAACCACCGACAGCCGGTGTGGCCTTAATGTCGCGCAGTTGCAGGGTTCCTTGAGAGAGGGTGAAGCCAAAGCCAAAGCTGCTGACGCCGATGCGGTCAACCTGCAAAGGCGGTTTGGCAGGGGAGTTTCCCCCGGAGGTTCCGGGGAGATTAAAAGGGAGAGAGGGTGCCGGGAGGGTGCTGACGGTTCCGGAGATTGCCGGTGCGGTGATCAGCCCTGTAAGGTTTAGGTTGGCTTGAACCTCTCCGGCGACAGGTATTGGCACTTGAACTTGCAGGGTTTCGAGGGCGTCTTTAACGCTGACTTGGGGGACTTGAATAGCTAGGTTGGAGTTTTCCTTGAGGGCGATTAATCCGCTGGCTCGCACGGGGATTTGGCCGTAGGTGGTAGTGACGTTTTCGACGGAGACTTTCAGCGGGCTGTTGAATCGCAACTGGCCATTGGTTTGCGTGAGGGGTTTGGGTAAGGGATCGATTTTAGCTGTAACAGCATGAAGTCTGGCGACTCCTTGGAGGTCGAGGAGTTCGTTTTGTCGCAGCTGGAGTTGCAGGTTGCCATCTAGCTTGCCGGCGCTCAAGTCAATTGGGAGTTTGATGGAATTTTTGGTCAGCCGGTCGAGTTCTGTGGCGGAAAAATTCTGTGCTTGGACGGTTAGGTTGGTTTTTATCTCTGGAAGTGCTGTCTCGCCGGTGATTTGGAAGTTGCCGCCGGCGGTTGCTGTGCCTTGCAGTTCGTAGTTGAGTTTCTCAGGTATTCTTGGCTCGCCGAAGGCGAGACGGTCGCTCAGTTTGAGGGTGCCGCTGACGGGTTGCAATTCGATCAGCACTGGTGCCACGGGGGGGCGGCCACGCTTTGCCGCCCCTACAGGGGCGGCCACGGGGGGCTGCTGTTCTCTAGGAGTTGCTGCCGGTGGTGCCGGGGCAGCCGGCTGGCCGGCGGGGGGGAGGCCACTGGGGGCGGCCCCTGCGGCTGGGCGCAAGACGACTCTGGCATTTTCCAGCCGCACGGTGTCGAGGTCGATTTTTACCGGCCCTGTAATTTCTGGTGCCGCGATTTCGGGAATGATTACCCACTGGCCGTTTTGGTCTTGCTCAATGTAGACGTCTGGCTTGACGAGGGTGATGTCTAGGTTGAGGGTGCGAGTTGCCAGCAGCTGAGGGATATTGAAGCCAACTTGTACTGCAGAGACTGAGGCTCGGTCTGGATCTGTGTTGGTGGGGGGGAGTTCCGAGGGGCCAAAGCGCAGGCCGGTGAGCCACAAGCTTTCCAATCCCCCGAGTTTGACGGGGCGTTTGAGTGTTTTGGTGAGTTCGGCGGTGGCGAGGGGTGCCAGGTCGGTATTGACAAAATGCCACAGGTATGCTGCGCCGGCAGCACCGCCAGCAACTGCGGCGAGGCTGAGGGCGATGCCGGTGCGGGTTAGCAAAACCAGCCACATCTTTTGCGTTTTTTGGTGCCGGTTAGATTGAGCTTGGAGTTGGTTGCCCGAAATTTGGGAGTTCGTCATCTCACCCTCATGCTGTAACAAAGTTTTGCGGGGAAAGCGCTTTCGGCGGGCGAATGCGGTTAAGAGTGCCGGGAAGCCGCGTAGAGTTAGGTCAACCGTGCGAAAGATGCTGTACTTAGACTTTATCTCAGGATAATTAGTTCAACTTGGATCGCCGTCTCCTTGATAGATTGCCAACTCGGCAGCAGGTAGTGGGGAGTAGCCCCAGACTCAACAGAGAAAAGTCAAGGGGGAGAGGTTTCAGGTTTCAGGCTTGTGATTTGAGAGTTGAGGTTATGATAGCGCCCCCTGACAGGACTGGATTGCTAGCCTTTTTTTCATGCTGCACCGGCAGCCCGAAAGGCGGTCATCCAGTCAAGAGTCAAGGGGGAAGAGTGAAGGGGAAGAAATTTTAGCTTTCAGGTTTCAGGTTTCTGGTTTCTGGTTATAATTTTCTTGCGGACATAACTCTACTGTGAACCTTGTTTCATCTCCCAGCGGTCTGGCCCAATCGGCCACGAACGGCACTTTCAACCACAGCTGCGGGCTGGGTGCGGAAAATTTAAGGCGCTCGGAAACTTCGGCAAAAAATAAAATAAAAATAAAAATGAAAGCGTTTCTAGAACGGAGTTTTAGCTGGGGCAGTTAGAAGTCCAGGAGGGAGGGGAGAAGGAGATCGCGAGATAGCTCCTGTGCAGATTGAGGTCTGCAGTGTGCTAGATTTAGAGGTGAGGCTTGCTGGCTGAAGGTAAAGGTGGGGCAGAAAAGTTTACCCCCTGAGGAATCACAGGCACCTGCAGCCGAACAGAAGCGGTGAGAGTGAAGGCCGCAAACGGGATTGAAACTGCTGTAGTTAGAGGGAGGCTTGAGCATGCCAAGTATAACGCTGCCGCCGAGTGAAATTGCAATTGGAGGTGGAGGCGAGCCGGTAAATCTAGGTACTGGGGGTCTAAATTTGGGCACGCCTGGGGATGATAGTCTGACCGGGAACAATAGTGATAACACTATCCAAGGTGCGCAAGGCAACGACACAATCCTAGGGCAGAACGGTAACGACCTAATTTTCGGCAACGAAGACATTGACTCGCTACTGGGCGGGTTGGGCAACGACACGATTCTGGGGGGGCAGGATGGGGACAGCCTGTTTGGCGATGCCGATAATGACTATCTCAATGGCAACCGGGGGAACGACACGCTGCTGGGGGGTGCCGGCAATGATACCGTGCAGGGGGGCAGGGATGATGACTCTCTTTTGGGGGAAGC
The DNA here is from genome assembly GCA_025454445.1 of Oscillatoria sp. Prado101. Taxonomy (GTDB): domain Bacteria; phylum Cyanobacteriota; class Cyanobacteriia; order Cyanobacteriales; family Oscillatoriaceae; genus Oscillatoria. Next base: position 5,968 of record JALOOK010000020.1, read on the forward strand.
CGGGGATGACACCCTGTCGGGCGACCGGGGTGCGGACACGCTAACCGGCGGCGATGGCCAAGATGTATTCGTCCTCAGTGACGGAACCGGTGGGGACACCCTGTCCGCCGCCGACGTGATTACCGACTTTAATAGGGGCCAGGATTTGATTGGGCTGACCGGTGGCCTGACGTTTCAAGACTTGAAGATTTCTGACGGCACCGGCGACCGGGCAAAAGACCTGATTATTCAGTTTCAAGACAGCAATAGCACCACTCAGTTTCTGGCTATCTTGCAGGGGGGTGCCAATCTGACACTGGACGCGGGGGATTTTATCACTTTGCCGGTGCAGGGATGAGAGGGGTGGCCACTCCTTGGGCGGCCACGGGGGGCGGCCACGGGGGGCGGCCACTATGCAGCCGCCCCTACAGCGGCGATCCCATAGAATTGTCCGGTCAATTGATAATAATAAATTTTTATCTGGGAATTACTTTTATCTATTCCTTGGCGAACGGGCGCGTCGGGCGCGGTTAATTATTAACATCAATCAATCCAACGGAATATTTCCGCAATTATCTCCAGCTCGCTCCAGGCGGAGGGTGGGGACTGACCGCAGATAAATTCGCCACCAGTATCCGCGAGGGGAGGGGGAGAGAGGTTCTCTACAGGGCCTCAATTGTGAACAACCCGCCGTTGAGAGGGGGACCGGCACAGGGCAGATTCAGCAGCCACGCCAGACAGCTGGGGTTGGGGAAGTGGTAGGATGTGAAAATAACAGGTTTTAGTTGAGAAAATCTTGTCAGCCCATGCGAGTGTTCGTCTTACTGTTTAACGCCCGAACGGAAAATGAGGGAATTCACACGCTCAAGGATCTGCGTTCCCAGCGCAACAAGGTCTTGATGTTTGAGTCGGAAGACGACGCCACGCGCTACGCTATGATGCTGGAAGCCCAAGATTTTCCTACAGCCACGGTGGAAGCGGTCGAAGACGAAGAGGTGAAGGAATTTTGCTCTGACTGCGATTACGACTGGGAAATCGTCCCGGAATCCGGGCTGGCAGTCCCACCGGAAAGTAATGTGGATCAAACAGACTGGCAGGCTGAGAAGTCTGAGGAAGCGGGCATGTCTGACTCTGAGCTAGACCGGATTCGCCGCCAGTTGGAAGGGCTGATCTGACTCTCTGTAGGATTGAGGCGCAAGCGTTGAAGGATTGAGGCGCAACCAAAGAAGGATCAAGTGTCAAGAATGAAGAATTTGCAGGAGCGAGGGCATTTGCTGACTGAGCAGGTGAATCCCAACAGTCAGAATCTCGACCAGCTGAGTTCGCTGGAATTGGTGGATCTGTTTAATCGGGAAGATGCCCGGACTCTGGCGGCGATCTCCGCCGCCAAGGAACAGCTGGCACTGGCGATAGACCGGACTGCGGTGGCGCTGCGCCACGGCGGACGCCTGTTTTATGTGGGTGCGGGAACGAGCGGGCGGTTGGGCGTTCTCGACGCCGCCGAGTGTCCGCCCACGTTTTGCTCGCCGCCGGAACTGGTGCAGGGGATTATTGCCGGGGGTGCCGGCGCTTTGGTTCGATCCTCAGAAGATTTGGAAGACCGGTATGAGGATGGGGCGGAGGCGATCTCGCACCGGCACGTCACGGAACTGGATGTGGTGGTGGGAATTACTGCCGGTGGCACGACTCCCTTTGTCCACGGCGCTCTGCAAGCGGCTAAAGCCCGAGGGGCTACTACGGTTTTGATCGCCTGCGTGCCGGCGGAACAAGTCAGCGCCGATGCCGATATCGATATCCGCTTGCTCGTTGGGCCCGAAATTCTGGCCGGCTCGACCAGACTGAAAGCTGGCACTGTTACCAAGATGGCGCTCAATATCCTCTCCACCGGCGTTATGGTTCGGCTGGGCAAAGTCTACGGCAACCGCATGGTGGATGTGGCAGTGACCAATAAAAAACTGCACGACCGCGCTTTGCGCATTTTGCAAGACCTCACTGACCTGAGTCGCGAACAAGCCGGCTATTTGCTGGAAGGCAGCGGTCGGTCGGTGAAGCTGGCTCTGCTGATGCACTGGACAGGGCTAGACCGGCAAGAGGCTCAGCTCCTCCTCGACAAACACCAGGGCAATGTCAGGGCGGCTGTCAATGGCTGCCCAAATCATAGCCAGCTCAATTCGGGTTGAATACTATTTGTATATAAAGGGGGCTTGCAGGTGTGTGACTCGCTCCCTGTGAGGGTTGCAGGGGGCACCTCCCGCCGCTTTTCATTATTGTTGCAGAATAAATCAAGAAAAAATAGCTATAATACTGTGTTTTCAATTTTAATATACACCTATAATAAGAATTTTCAAACTGTCCTGAATTCAGGGAATTCTCCCGACTGTATCTCTTTTGAGAATAAGCAGATTCAAAGCGGAACAGCTTAAAATTGAATTATTATAGATTTAAAAACCGGCTCTTTTGGGTGCGTGCGGGGGAGGGAGGCGTGCGCCAGTCGCTGCTTTCCAAGCATGCAGACGGGCGGGCAACAGGCGAGTGGGAGGAGCCTTCTGGCGGTATGCTTATGAAAGGGTAAAAAACTAGATTTATCTGGGATTCCTGACGTCGGTCAGGCTTTGTCTGGTGAGAGGGCTTCAAGAGTTGGACATGTACACTGCATCCGAAAACACGGCAACAATTGCAATCGTGCTGATTGCCATAGGGATTTTGGGCTGGGGCTACTACCGCGCCAAGCCGTTCGGCAAACTGGGAATTTTAGCTTGGCTGCAGTCGGTGTCGCTGATGACTCCCTGGCTGATTTTCTTTGGGCTGTTCGCTGCCGGCATCTATATTAACCTGGCCAGCATCCTGTTTTTGCTGGCTGGGAGTGCTGGACTGTACATCTTTTTGGGGAATCGCTTGCGAAAAGCAAGTCTTGATCAGGCGCTGCGGGAGCGACTGGAAGCGATGCTGAAGTCCAAGGATCAGCCAGCGCCGGCGGGCGAAAAAGCGGCTGAGGAGGCTGTCGGCAGTGGGGAACGGGAGATCCAGGCGACAGGGATAAGAAATGGGGTGCAGCCAGAGGTGGTTCCCATGCCAGCGGCAGACTTGAAGACGATTCAGAGCATTTTTGGGGTGGATACGTTCTTTGCTACTGAATCGATACCCTATCAGGAAGGGGCGATCTTCAAGGGCAATCTGCGGGGAGAGGCTCAGGCGGTGCGCGATCGCCTGTCAGCCGCGCTGCTGGAGCGTTTGGGCGAGCGCTACCGGCTGTTTTTGGTGGCTTCCCCGGAAGGCAAGCCGACTGTTATTGTACTTCCGGGCAGCAATGACCCGCAACCGCTGGCGGTTGGGCAAAAAGTCCTGGCGGCTGTGCTGGTGCTGGCGACGATTGCCAGCAGCCTGGAAACGGGGGGGCTGCTGCTGGGGTTCGATTTCTTCGAGAATACCAGCCGGTTGGCGGAAGTGCTGCCGGTGAGTGCGGGGATGTGGGCGGTGTTGCTGGCCCACGAAATAGGCCACCAGATAGTGGCTAGAGGCCATAATGTCCGCTTCAGCTGGCCATTTTTCATTCCGACTTGGCAAGTGGGCTCGTTTGGGGCGCTGAACCGGTTTGAGTCGCTGCTGCCAAACCGGCAGGTGCTGTTTGATGTGGCGTTTGCCGGTCCTGCTGCGGGGGGGCTGGTGTCTTTGGGGATGGTGCTGGTTGGCTTGCTGCTTTCCGGTGAGGGGAGTTTGTTTCAAATTCCGGCGGAGTTTTTCCAAGGCTCGGTTTTAGTCGGAACTTTGGCTAAAGTTGTTTTGGGTGAGGCGCTGCAAAAGCCGGTGGTTAATCTGCACCCGCTGGCGGTGATTGGCTGGCTGGGGCTGGTGATTTCGGCGCTGAACTTGATGCCGGCTGGGCAGCTGGATGGGGGGCGGATTGTTCAGGCGATTTATGGGCGCAAGATTGCCGGTGGGGCGACGGTGGCGACTTTGATTGTGCTGGCGATTGTGTCCCTGTTCAATCCTTTGGCGCTGTACTGGGCGATTGTGATTCTTTTCCTGCAGCGGAATCTGGAGCGCCCCTGTTTGAATGATTTGACTGAACCGGATGACGCCCGCGCTGCTTTGGGGCTGCTGGCGCTGTTTTTGATGGTGGCAACTCTTATGCCGCTGACTCCGGGTTTGGCCGGTCGTTTGGGGATCGGGGGGTGAGTTTGGGGTCTGCTTCGCTGGAACCTGTTTGGTTTGAACCGTCTCCGTGAACGAGCGCCAAAAAAGAGCCTGGAAAGATTTGTCTCGTTCCCAGTCTGAGGCTGGAATGGGAAACAGGAAAAAAAGCCGGTGTTCGGGGTAGCATGAAGTTAGTAGGGGCTGGAGTTTTTGGCTAGAAGATTTAGTTATGCCTAGTGCACTTCCTGCAATAGTGGTGGTTTTCGATCTCGGTGCCCTGATGACCGGCAGGACGCGGGAGTGGGAAATGTGCTCGCGGCTGGGAACTTGCTATCTGCCGCAGGTGGTGTACGAGGAAATTGAGGAACTGGTGCAGCGGGCTGAGGAAGGGACGCTGCTGGAAGTGGCTAGGGAGTTTAAGCGCTTTTGGCCGTATAGCGGCTGGCTGCTTAGTGATGCGGCGGCGAGCCACCAGCTGTTGGAGCCGGCGGCGGGGGCGCAATTGAGCAAGCAAGCGCGAATGGTGGTGGCGGTGGCTCAGTGCGCTTACGCTCTGTCGCAGGAGCGCCCTCGGGAGCTGGTGGTTTTTGTGTCGGACAGTCTGCGGCTGTTGCAGCGGATGCAATCTCTGGAGGTGGGGAATCTTTGCTGCATTACTTCGACTGTGCTGATGCAGTGGGCGCGTTCGGGTCAGCGACCTCTGCCAGTGACTAAGCAGGTGCAAGCGATGATTAAGGCTAGACCTAAGACGCAGGGGGGGGCAGCCGGCAATAGTCCGCCGGCAACTCAACCACGCTCGTCGGTGCGGATGTCAGTTAGTCCGCCGGTGACTCAACCTCGCTCGTCAATGGGAATGTCAGTTAGTCCGCCGGCAACTTTTAATCAGAAGGAGGCTTTGGAGTCTAGGGTGCGTTTTACGCGCCAAGCGATGAAGGCTTCTAAGTTGCGTTCGCCACAGGATAATCAGGGGGGGCGGGATAAGTCTGGATCGGTTTATTTGCCTTCTGTGCAGCGGCGCAGGTCTACTGTATCTCACAAGAAGCCCGGTTTTTTTGCCTGGGTGATGAATGCGCTCTATACGCTGGTGGCGGTGGCTGGGTTTGCGATGGCGGGGGGATTTGCTTGGAAGTTGGTTCAGCCGAAGAGTTTTGACAAGTTTTGGACGCAGCAGGTGGTGCCGGTTTGGCAGCAAAAGGTGATGCCGGTTTTTTCTGGACAGCCGGGACAAAAACCGCGCAAGAAGTGAGTGCCTGTGGGGGAGTTCGCTTTTTTTTGCCCTGGCGATGGGAAAGGGCGAGAGGGCATATGTTTTGGGGGGAGAGATCCTGGTTATATATCCTGGGACAAATACAAACTTTGGGCTAAAGCCCAACTACGAACTTTTGGGCTTTAGCCCAACTACAAACGCAAGGGCTGAAGCCCAACTACAAACTTTGGGCTAAAGCCCTACTACGAACCTTTGGGCCGACGCCCTACTACAAACGGTTGCCTGGATTTACCTTGAGTCTGCCACTGTATTGAGAGGATATCGCTCTGTGTCGTGCAAAAGGGCATTTGGCATGCTGGGTGCCTGCCCTTCACACAATATTCATATTAACCGGCAGTTTTTTAAAGATTTAATAAATTTGACCTGCTGCTGGCAAGGTTTGGGCAGCACGATCTTCAGATTGGCAGGACAATTTTGAAAATTTCAGTGAAATCAAACCGCAGGCGGATGACAGGGGAGTGGGGTGCCGGCAAAAATAAGGTCTGTACAGTCTAGCTATGGGGAGAGGTTATTCCGACGATATCATGCAATTTCAATCGCTTTTATAATCGGTGACTGTGGCAGAAATTGCCAGTCAGATGTGGTGTTCTCGCTGCATTACTGGCAGCGGTTGCCACCGGCTGATGCTGGCTCGGTTAGGGGGCGGGCTCAGCCAAGAAGAGCTGAGTGCCATCGACCGGCTGCTGCACGCAGTCAGAAGGGGATGGCTGAAAGTGGTGGATTAACTATTGGTTCTGCCACCAGCGCTTTGGAAGTTTAAAAAAAAAACAATATCACAAGCAGTTGAGCCCCTGATGTGTTAGAAAGTGCGTTGCGCAGCTGTCTTCCCCCGCCCCTCCCGGAATAAGAGGTGGCGCGGGGAAGTCGGGTGGCAATCTGGATGGAGCGAGTCAGGTGATGCCGGTCACAAAAAACTTGCGATCTCCGGCTCCTGGTGGGGCGACGACGATCGCCAAGTCGGGGGATTGCCATCACCATCAAAATTGAGATATAGTGATAGATTGTACAAAGCAGGATATTTAAGACATCAGTGTGCTTCTGCTCCCATATTATGAGGTGATCCAGATGTCATCGCTATTGCTCATTTCACTACTGACTGCTCTGGGGGCAGCCTACTTCTACTTCAACGTCTCGGAAGAGATCCCTCGCATCATGGCTTTGACGATTGTGGCGATCTGCTTTATTCTCGATCTGATTTTGGCACCTTGGCCAATCCAGCTCCTGATTCTGATGCTCGTCCTGATCGCCACCAGAAACGTTTCACTGCCGAATCAGCGCCGCCTGGGGTGAGCGCTCGCCACAGCTCTAAGCAGGTCTTTATTAAGTTTTCTGACAATTTAGTGACAATCTTCATCTAGTTGTGACAAGCTGAAGGTGGGGATCGTGCTAGAGCAAGCTTTAGCGGCGTTATGCAGGAAATTATTTTGATTCTGGTTCTGGCGAGTGCAACCATTGCTGCTACCTATATCGGGGCCCTTCTGGGTCTGGCTGTTACCGGATGCTTAATGTTTTTGAAATATGTCCCTGAGTGGACGTGGACAGTGGTGTTGCTGGCCATGACGGTGGCCACTGTCAGAGGTCTGCGCTACGAGCGCGGAATAATCATCGCTGGAAGCCGCACGGTGAAGCTCTGCACTGTGGGGTTTGGCGTGCCATAGGCAGCAGTTGCCGGTGAGAGCGGCGCGGGTTGGCGCAAGTCCTGCTCAGGAGCGCTCCTGGCGCTCGCTCTGTTATGCCGGTGCGACAGCTGTGCGCGATCCGGGATGTATTGCAAGTTGCGATCGCAGATGCCTGAAATCTCGCTTAATGTTAGCTCTGCTACTGATCTCCCCGCTAGTTGGATGTTAGTATGAAATTGCGAAGGCTGTTCGCAATTCTGTAGCTCCCAATAAATGAGGCAATCTTTATGTTTCCAATATATTTAATAGCACTGGCAATGTCTGTGGGATCGCTCTGGGTGTTTTTCAAAGCATCACAGGATATTTACACAGTTCTGGCGGCAGCAGTAGGTATCATTTGTTTTATTTGGGGATTTGCTTTGGCTCCTTGGCATCTGCAACTGTTGCTCGTGGTGATTCTGCTGAGTCTGGAGCGCTTCTACTCAATGAAGGAGGGCCGACAGGGCTGATCTGGAAAAGCTTGAGTTGACGTCAGGTGACGGCTGCCGGTGGGATTGAGGAGGCTTTGGCTCTATCCCACCGGCTTGCTTTAGAGAGTGTTTGTAAAGCAAAGTGAAGAAGCCAGAAACCGGGGGCGGCCACGGGGGCATCGGTGTCAACTTAAGATGAAACATAGTGCCAGCTTCCTGTGTGAGCATTAGCTCGCTCTAACGCGTCTCTGTGCCATGATCCCCCCTAACCCCCCTTAAAAAGGGGGCTACCGGAGCGGCTCAAAGTCCCCCTTTTTAAGGGGGATAATGGGGGTACGAAACTTGGCTAAAAGCGAGAAAAATCAAGATTTTTACCTTAAGTTGACACCAGTGCCACTATGCAGCCGCCCCTACAGGCGGTGGGCGATTATATATGTAGGGGCGGGTTTGAAATAGAGGAGGCGACGGGCGCGTTCTACCATTGGATGTCTGTTTACCAGGCGAAATGCGCACCTGTGGCAGGTGCGATCGCCCTAGGAGCCGCCCGGTGAAGCTTTCCATTTTGGCCGGTTGAGTCCCTCCGTAAAAATACTCCCTCGCCCGGCTTGTCGCACTTTGAAAGTCGTGCCGGTCTGGCAACAACCTGCGGAACTTACCGGCACCCTGCAGCCGTCCTACTTTTAGTGGTCGTGGAAACTGTGAACGGTTGGGGTGCCTGGATTGCCATTTATGGAAAATTGACTAGAAAATTGGCTAATTTACGGGTAATCACTTTTTTTATCGGGCTGGCAAACTGTTGGCGAGTCAGAATCCAGACTGCAGCTATGTGAATAAGAACAAGTCAGAATCTCTTCTGACTTCTGAACTGTCATTGTAAAGATAAGTGAAGGAGAGGGGGAATATGAAAGTCTTTCATACGGAAAAGTATGGGGCTTTTGTTTGGGCTGCGATGGCGAAACCGCTAGCGTTTCCGGTAGTTAAATTTACTAAAACCGCAGCGCCTACCGGGCTTGTTTGCGCGGTGGCGCTAACCGGCATTCTGTGTGCGGGTGCCGGTGTGGCCGGTGCGGCGGCTGCCGTAGGGCCACAAACCGCCCCCCTAACGGTCAGCCAGAACTCGCAACGAGGGAGTCGCTTACCTCGTGCGATCGCTCTCGCCGTTCGCCAGGATGTGTCGCGCCGGCAGGGAATTCCGCTCGATAACTTGCGGATTGTGGGGGCGGAGCAGCAGACTTGGCGCGACCGCTGCTTGGGTGCGCCCCGACCGGAGGAGCGATGCGCTCAAGCGCTAACTGAAGGTTGGCGGGTGGTGGTGTCTGACGGTTCCCAAGAGTGGACTTATCACACGGATGCCACGGGCAGGAATGTGCGCTCAGTCAGTGCCGCTGACTCTGGGGGGTCGCTGTCCAAGTGTGTGTCTGACGCGGTGAAGGTGGACTTGTCGGCGCGGTTGCAGGTGCCGGCGGATGCGGTGCGGATTGTGAGGGCGGAACGGCGGCAGTGGCCAAATGGCTGTCTGGGCATTTCCAGCCCTGGAGTGTTCTGCACTCAGGCGATTGTGCCCGGTTGGCAGGTGACGGCGGCGATCGCACAAGGGGGAAACGCACAGCAACGCTGGGTTTATCACACCAATGAATCGGGTTCTGTGGTTAAGTTGAATCAGTCAGGAGGTTTTTCTGATAGTGGCGGTACTGTTAAACCGATTCGGATTCCTGTCGGTGAACTGCCGCCTCCTTTGGACAGAGAGACCATTTTTCGGGGGAATGCGAGTGGTGGGTTTGCCGGTTTGAGTTATGAGACTGTTCTGATGAGTGACGGGCGGGTAATTCGGACTCGCGTGACTGGCAATAGTGGTGCAACGGAGATTCGCCGGCTTTCTCAGCAAGAAGTGCGCGAGTTTCAGCGGCTGTTACAGCGGGTGGATTTTGAGCAGTTTGATGGTTTGTATTACCCACCGGCTCGCGGTTCGGCTGATTATACCACGGTGACGCTCACCAGCCGAGCCGGTACGACTCGCTATGCCGATATTATTCAAGACCGGCTGCCTGAAGGGATGCGGTCGGTTGTGGAAGCTTGGAATAGAATCGCTAGCCGGTGATCGGGGTGATGGGGAGATTTTGATTTGGCAATTATAGTGCCGGTGATTGCTCCCCTGGGGATTGATATCGGGGATATTTATCCCGGGGTAATTTAGAGCCTGGCTCTAGCTACTGCCACAGACAAAGCCCGCCTGCGCGGGCTCTTTAATTGGCGGGATCTTTGGGATTGTTAAGGACTAGAAACCGGGTTTCTGCGATCACATGAAGCATCCGTTCCCGATAGTTCGGGCTAGAAACCCGGTTTCTGACCCCCCGCCGAGACTAGAAACCGGG